>JAKEEV010001181.1 GCA_022616395.1 Planctomycetia bacterium
CCTGGTCTGGAGGCGGGCGATCTCCTTGCCGTTCACGTCGGTGAAGATGACGTTCACGTCGCGGTTGGGAATCGTCTCGTAATTGTCGTTGGCGTGGTCGAACTTCAAGTGGATTCCCTTGAAGTGGATCGTCTGACCGGGCCGGTAGAGCGAGCGGTCGGTGAAGAACACCGTCTGATCGTTCGCGGCCTCGTTGCGTCCTCCGCGCCAGGTGGACCAGTCGTATGCGCTTGAGAGTTGCTGATCCTTGTGAGTGACGACCACCATGTGTGATCGCTGGTCGGCGGTGGGGATCTTGTACAGGCCGTTCTTGTCGGTGTTCACGGTCTCGCCAGCATTCCAACCTCCGTTTCCTCCTCGGCTCCACAACTGAACCTTTGCGCCCTCAACTGGCTCGCCCGTGCGGTTGTCTGTCACCATGCCAGCCATTTCGAGCGTGCCGTGTTCGTGCCGGTTCACCAGTCCGAGATTCGACACCCAGAAATCGGCATAGTTCACCGAGTTGTTCGCTTCGCTGAAGTCCTGGTTATGGCTGACGATGAGGTAGTAGAAGCCGGGCTTCAGTCCGTCCGGCGCGGGGATCGTTTCGGTGCGTGGTTTGTAGTCCGTGGTCGGCGGAAGGTCGTGGTTGAAAGACACTACTGGGTTCTTGTTGAGTAGCGCCTTGGCTTCTTCCCGCGTGAGTTGTTCGGGACGCCAGCGTGCCGCCTTCAATCGCTCGAGGTAGTCCGCGGGCACGACTCGGAAGTATGCCTTCGTCACGTTCCTGTAAGTGACCTTGATCGTGGGGAGCGGATCGGCCCACACGCGCTCGGTGGTCGCGCTTGTGGACTTGCTCTCGATGTCCTGAATTACGTTGAAGCAGAGTTTTCCTCCGGGGCTGTCGGGATAAGCCCGCATGCCGATCTGCGCGATCTCGCGTGCCTTCACGAGGTCGCCTTCGCTCTGCACGACGGTCGCGAGTTGGTAGTGTGCCATCGCGAAGAGTTCGTGGCCATCGTTGGCCTTCGCGAAGGCTTCAAGCGCGGATTTGTAGTGCGCGTTCTTTTTCTCACCAACGGCCTTGTTCCATCCGAAACGCAACCGGTGCAAGTCCGCATCAAGCAGAGCTGACTTGTCTGCATCGTCCTTGTGGAAGCTGAGCAACTTCTGGTAGAGTTTGATCGCCTTGATGCTCTTGTTGTCCTTGTCGGTGGTCTCCGGGTTCCACTTCAGGAAGTCATCAACACTTCCAAAGATCGGGCTATCCGCGGGAATCTCGAAAGCATCTTCGGGCTTCGCGCCCGCTTGCTCCGCGGAGGTGTAGAAGCTCAGAGCCTCGAAGCAGAGGAAGTCGAACATCGTTGGGCGGTACTTGTCGGTAATTGTGCCCTTCTCAAGCAGGATGTCGTACTGGTTGATGGGCGTGGCCTTCAGTTCTTTTTCGTTGGCCAGAGCCTTGTCGAAGGTCTTGTCGATCTCGGCGAAGATTCGGCGCAGGTCCCACGTCTGGATGTCGGTGCCGGGAGATTCGCCGGTCGCGGTGCGTTGCATGAATCGCCAGCGGTTCTGCTGGAAGTAGTGCCAGTACCAGTGAGCGAGAATCGCGTTCATCACCGGGTGCATTTCTTTGGGCGCGGTGGCGATGGCCGCGTTCATGCGGATGATTTTCTCTTCCGGCTTGTTCCCCTCGATGACTCCTTCAAGCGAAATCTTCTTGGCGATGGCCTTGATCGCTTCGGGGTACGCCTTGTCCTTGATGGCGCTGTCGATGATCGGGTTGAGGTGGTCGATTGCGGTCTTGGGAAGCCCTTTATTCACCGCTTCATCGACCTTCTTCCATTGCTCCTCGCGGGTCGGTTGGGCCGTGGCGCTGGAGATGATGAGCGAAATGCCGACGGCAACGCAGACCAGCGATAGCCCGATCGCGGCGAGTCGATGGGAGCGTTTCATTTGTGGAACCCCGCATTGGAGAGGAGAAATAGCCGAACGAGGCGTTCACACGCCTTAGTGTATGCTTTAGACGAAGTGAGAGGGTCTGAAGATTGCTGAGAGGGGGTGCGGAAGTTGCGTTACATCAAGAGACGCGCGGTATGAAGAAAAACACATCAAACTTATACTTGACACTCTCCCTCCCCGTCAGAATAATCTGACTGCCGCTGGACAGTAGCGGTCATATCGCCCGGTACAACAGGAGGTCGCACCAATGGGAGTTCAGTTTCGTCCGAAGATGGAGTTCCTCGAAGTTCGCGAAGTGCCCGCTGCGTTCTCGTTCCAGTTGCCAGACGGCTCGATTGGCTCAGGTCAGTTCTCGGAACCGGAGGGCGTCGATCCGGCTCAGCCGTCGCAGTCGTTCGTGCGCGACGGCCAACTGACGGTTACCAAGAGCGGAGTGGTCTACACCGTGCAACCGGGAGCCACCGCCGACTACGCCAACGGTGTCCTCGTGGGAGTGACGGGCACCGCTACCGGTCCTGACGTGATTAACCTCAACGGCCCAACGGTGACGGTCGGCAGTTACTCCGCGCCGGTTACCTTCGACGGCGCAGACACGATGCTGTCATTCACTCTGTCGGACGGGACGGTGGGAGCGATCTCTTACGACATTCCCTGGGACGATGTGGACCTGGCAGCCGCGAGCGATTCGGTCAGCCCGTTGAACTTCCGGTTGAACATTGCGGGTCAGAACATCGACTACCCATCGGGTAGCTTCACGACACCACCAGCCCTACACTTCGAGGATGGGGAGTTCACGGGCTTGACGTTTGCCGCGACGGGACTTCCTGGCTCATACAGCGCGTTCTCCGCGATGATCGACACGAACGGCGACAATCTCCTCACGGCCACGAAGGTGGGTGTCGGGCCGCTTCTACCGTCGCTGATCGTCGCTGAACAGCCCCAGGTGGCACTCTACTTCAACACCGGAGCGAATGATACCAAGGACACGGTCATCCCAACAGGGACGCTCATCCGCGTCCAAGTCAAGGCTGGCACCTTCGTGTACGACTTCACCTATACGACGGTCGCGGGCCAAACGGTCGGCAACATCGCCCAGATGGTCTTCCAGAACATGAAGACGGCCAACTGGAACGTCACGCTCTCCAGTGACGGCAGAAGCGTTATCGTAGATGGAAGGTGGGATGCCCTCGGACCCAATCAACCTCGGTTCACCAGGGACGTGACACAGGCGGGGATTTACTACTCGACACCCGCTCAGCCGGTGGGACCGGGGGCGCACGGCGGAGTGCAGTTAATGATCTGGATGGGTCCCATCGAGGGGTGGCAGCCAAAGCCGTAGGTCATCGATCCTTTCACTTCTCGGGTCGCACCTCCGGTGGCCTTCGCTGGTGTCATCCGAGAAGTTGGTCGCAGCAGTCAGTCCGTTCACTTAATTCGCCCACCATCCATACTGAACACAGACACAAGGGAACCCTCATGCTGTCCCGCACATTCACTCTCTGGATCCTCTGGACATTCTGCGGCGTCCTCGCTTCAGCGGATGCAATTCAAGGCGACGACAAGAAGCCCGAGAAGAAGACCTCTGAGCCGTGTGTCGAGATCGACTTCTCGACTCTGCCAGAGTTCACAGAGAAGGGCGATCTAACCTATCACTTCGAGTTTGTGGGTGTCGTCACGGAACCGAACACCTACACCGGTCCCGTCTATCGTGAGGACATGGCACTGATTTACTACCAGAATCTGAAGACGGCTGGCGTCAAGGTGGAGCGCGTTGGTGACACCAAGGTTCGCGTCTATGGCTGGAAGGATAAGGAGGGCGTTTTCCACCCCGTCATCAAGGGAACAGTGACCTCGAAAACGATCAAGCCCGAGCAACTCCCGAAAGTGACCAACCCCAAGAACAAAGGCTGACCCAACAACTCTCACGGGCACCGCAGGCTGACGCGTCGCGGTGCCCGTTCATTTCATCTCTGCTCATCTCACCGCCGGGTGAGCACAAATCGGCCGTGGTCGCGTCGGCTGTTGAAAGTCGCGTTGAAGTCAGTTGAGGTTACGGTTGCGTTCATGCGAAAAGTTCCTCGCCGACCAACCGGTCTCTCCGCGGCAAGCACAATCACGCCATCACCCGTGCCTACCACGTCCATCGTTGTGGTGTAGCGGAACGGAATGACGACCCGGTAGCGTCCGCGAAACGTCACGCGATACTCATCCGGGCTGATTGGCCTGATCCGCGCGTGCAACGGCCCGTTATGGCCGTTGGTGTCGCTGATCCAGTACCCGGACCACGTACCAGAGAGTTGAGGCACGCTTGGGGCGTAAACTTCTGGTTGTTGCGCGCACGCAACGGATGGAAGCACGAAGAGAGCGACGATTGCGAAGATGCGGAACATGGGTGAACCTCTTCAGTGTGGTCCGCTCGCGCGCGAGCGGTGTATTTGAAGAC
>JAKEEV010001182.1 GCA_022616395.1 Planctomycetia bacterium
CCAAATGCAGCGCTTGAAGCGGCGTGTTGCTGCGGTTGCGCTTCGTGCAGACAACCTGCGCATCGGCCGCATCGAATGTGGTGAGCAATGGGTGTTGCGATTGCCTCCAGATGTATGTGTACATCCCGCGGCGGTAACGGTCCGGCCCCTTGCTCTCGACCCACGGATGATTGCTCTGCGTGAACAGGAACACTTCCTTCGGTTGGGGCGGAAACACGCCCGGCCCGCCGATCTTCGGGTTGAGCATCCCGGCCGCGGAGAGCGATACGTCTCGGATGATCTCCGCTTCAAGTCGTAACCGCGTCTGGCGACCGAGCAGAAGGTTGCGCGGATCCTTCTCGGTGAGATCCTTCCTCATTGTGGAAGATTGCCGGTAGGTCGCGGACATCACAATGAGCTTGTGGAACTTCTTGAAGCTCCATGCCCCTTGTTGGGGGGAACCTCCCGCAGGTTCCCCCCCAGCCCCCCTCCCGCCTTCGCGGAACTCCACCGCGAGCCAGTCGAGCAATTCCGGGTGAGTGGGGAAGTTACCCTGGATGCCGAAGTCATTTTCCGTTTCGACCAATCCGCGGCCGAAGAACTTCTGCCACTCGCGATTCACCGTCACACGCGCGGTAAGTGGGGTCTCCGCGCTTACGAACCACTTCGCGAGGTCGAGTCGCGTCAGACGCTTGCCTGCGGGTGTTGATCCGAGCGCGGTTGGATATGCCGGTTGAACCTGTTCGCCCTTGCGGAGGAAATCGCCGCGAATCTGGATGTAGGTCTGTCGTGGAGTGGGTCGTTCGCGCAGCACGAGCGTCGTCGGGTATTTTCCTCGCACGCGCCTGATCTCGGCCCGAATGCGCCCGATGTCGTCCCGGTCGCCTCCGTTCTTCTGGAGCCAGAACTCCATGTACTGCAACTTCGTGATCGTGTCTTCCAGGTTCGGCGGGCCGCCGATGGGCATCGTTGGCTCGTCGCATGAGTCGAAGAACGCATAGAACCGGTAATAGTCCTTCTGCGAGACCGGATCGTACTTGTGGTCGTGACACTGAGCGCACCCCGCGGTGAGTCCCAGCCACACCGCGGCCGTCGTATTCGCGCGGTCTACCGTGCGCTCGACGCGAAATTGCTCCGCGTCCGTGCCGCCCTCTTCGTTGAAGGCGGTGTTGCGGTGGAAGCCGGTCGCGATCTTCTGCTGCATCGTCGCGTTCGGAAGAAGATCGCCCGCGAGTTGCTCGATGGTGAACTGATCGAACGGCATGTCCGCGTTCAGAGAGGCAATCACCCAGTCGCGATAGGCCCAGATGAGTCGCGGACCGTCGATGGTGTAGCCGTTGGAGTCCGCATAGCGAGCCAGATCGAGCCAGTGGCGTGCTTGCCGTTCGCCGTAGTGAGGAGAAGCAAGCAAGCGATCAACAACCTTCTCGTAAGCCTCCGGCGAATCGTCCTTCAGGAAGTCTTCGACTTCCTTCGGCGTGGGAAGAAGCCCCGTCAGGTCGAGCGTCAC
>JAKEEV010001183.1 GCA_022616395.1 Planctomycetia bacterium
AGAGTGTGCCGTTGGGAGCGACTCGCCAGCCGGTCGGCTTCGATTCGATGGTCGGCGAGTGGTGGAAGAGGATGTGAACCAGCCCCCAGTTATCGAGTAGCGCGAGACCATCGGGAACATCGGCATCCGTGTAGAGCTTTAGCGCGGTGCAGACCGCGGGGATGTAGCGGTCGGGTTGCTGGCGACCGAGTTTGCGAAAGTATCTCCACGCTCGGCGGCGAAGATAATTCCGCGTTGGCACCGAGAAGAGCAATCGACCCTGCGTGAACTGCTCGCGGTTCTGCGAGTACCACATCCCGGAGTAAGTGCGGTCATCGCGTGAGAGAACGGTGTCCGGCGGTGTGATGACCGATTCGTATTCTTCGTAGGCACGTCGGCGGTAGTTGTAGCGCTGTTTGGTTGTTCGTCGGCGGCGAATGGTGCGATCAAGCGCTACGAGGAAGCGCGCCATTACCTCATCATCCCCGCCTGCATCCGCGAGTTTGAATAAGCGCTTCACAAGGGCTTCGTGTCGAGGAGTGTTCAGCGGGCATTCGAGATAGGCGAACAGCAACCGGCGAGCTTCAATGCGGGTGTCTTCAAACCAGGTCTTGGCGAATGCGCCGAGCGAGTCCGCGTGTGTGTGCTGTCGGATGACATCGACAAACTCCAGCGCGCCGGCCTGAAATAGTCGGCGGAGTCGGTCCCAGTTGGCATCGGAGTCAGGTGGTTGTTGCCGGTCGCGCGCCATCGTTTCTTCCTGTGCGTGTGAAGGGATGGTATGCGGTGCGCGGAGAGTGTGCAAGCGCGGTAGGGTTGCGATTGTGTCCTCACGCGGAGTGTGAGGTTCAAGAGTGCCCCGAGCGGATCACACTTTCGGCAACCGAACGACTTCCGGCCGCGGGCAATCGCGAAGTTGCGTGTTCGCGATGAATAGACACCCCGCGTTTGGGCACTCGGCGAACATCTCGGCCGGCATTCCTTCGGTCGCGGTGGTGAGAATGAGTTTCACACCGCCTTCGCGCTTCACCAGGAGCGGACAGGTCACGCGCGGCGAACCGGGCGTTACCCACTCCTCGACCGCTTTGCCTGTGGCGAGTTTGAAGCGCACTGCTCTTCCCGCTTCCGCGAAGTCCGGATTGTAGAACGCGATAATCACGCTCCCATCTCCGCAATCACACATGCCATCCGGGAAGCCGACTTCGTTCGACAGATCAAGAGCCACTCCGTCGCGCGTCGCGGTGCGCGCCTCAACATCGAGCCGATAGCGCACGACCTTCCGCGTCGGTGTGTCGATGTCGAACAGTATCAGTCCGCGCGCATCCGAAGCGAACACTTTGCCGTTGGAACACGTTTGCTTGTCCACGAGCACTGACACCCGGTTGTCATCGACTGTGTAGAGGTAAAGATGCGCGATTCGGTCTTTGAACTGCGTGTCTTTCGTGCCGAAGACAATGGCCTTCCCGCCGGGCACGATCTCCGCGTCGTTGATTATGGTCCGCGGGTTGTCGTCGGAGATGGTAGCCAGAGGTTGCCAGGCGTTGTTGAACTCTGTCACGATCCCAAGCTCTTTCTCACGACCCACGAGCAACTCCAACACCCACTCGGTGGGCAGTACGAACCCAGGTCGAGTCGGTTGAGGAAGCTCCGTAAGATGCTTGGTGTCCCAACTTTTCGTGTAAATCGTGCCACCTTTCGCATTCGGACCCCTCTGGATGTTCACCCAGGCGATTGGCCCCACACGAGATCTTGAACCAGCAGGTCGCAGGCGAGGCCCTTCCAAGAGATAGCGATCGGCGAGTTTATCAGGTGCGATGAACACACGAGCTTCGGTTCGGCGCATGAGAGTTCTCCTGGCGCTGCCCGATTCCTACGTTACTTGGTAAACGTGTTCGCGGCGAGTCGGGAGTGGTTGTCATGTTGCAGGGCAAGTCAGCGCTCATTACGGGAAGCAGTCAGGGTATCGGTCTCGGTGCTGCCCAGGCTTTCGCCGCGAGCGGGGCGAAGGTGGTCGTTACGTCAGAGAAGCCAATTGCGAAGTGCCCGGAAGTGATGCGGTTGCTCAGCGACTACGAACACACGCGATACATCCAGGCCGATTTGCTCGCGGACGGCGAACCGGAACGGCTCGTTGCCGAAGCGTGGGCCGCGTTCGGCGGAATTGACGTGTTAGTGAACAACCTCGGCACTTACAAGGAACCGCCTCTCACGCAGATCACTCGCGACCACTTCGACTTCATTTTTCGGCTGAATGTTTGGGTACCTGTTGCAATCACGCGCGAGGTGGTCCGTCGAGCACAGTCCGCGAAGCGCGGCGGGCGCATTCTCTTCAGCACATCACTCAACGCGACACGATCCGAACCGCTCCACACGCTCTACGACGCCAGCAAGGGCGCTGTGAATGCCCTCACCCGGCAGCTTGCGATTGAACTCGCGCCGCACGGCTTCACCACTGCGGCCATTGCGCCGGGGTTGGTCGAAACACCGCTTACCGACTTCGGGTTAAAGTCTTCACCGGCCGAACGTGAAGCAGTGATAGCCCAGATTCCGATTCGGAAGATCGCGACGGTGGAGGATGTCGCGTGGTGGTATGTCTTCCTCGCCTCCGACCGCGCGAGCTACTCTACCGGAAGCATCTTCACGGTGGACGGCGGACTTGACGCGCAACAAATGGCACTCCGGCCCGTGACAGAAGCCGAGAAGCACTGACAATGGGCTGTCACTGCTTGAAGGTGCGGTACTTCGGCTTCGGTCCGGCTTCCTTTCCGATCAGTTGCGGAAGCAACCACTTCAGACCATCGAGATTATCCGCCAGACGCTCCGCAGCATCGTCCTGAGTGTGTCCGAGGATGCCCACCGGACCGTCATAGCCGATGTCTCGGATAGCCGAGAGCAACTTCACGTCCAGTTCGCCTGTGCCCAGCGGCATGATCTTCTTCCCGGACTTGTCTCCTCCCTTCACGCTGCCATTGAGATTCACAGCCAAGAGATGCGGCTTCATGCGCTTGAGCAATTCCGCGAAACGGTCGAAGTGATCGTGTCCATGATGCAGGTTGTAAACGATCCCCACATTCTTGAGCTTGAGCGCTTCGATGATGGCAATCTGGTTCACCGGGTCACCGAACCAACCGCCGTGGTTGTAGAGAGCCACCGAACAGCCGAGCTTCGCGGCCTCCTCCGCGATGGGCTTGATTGTCTTCACCGCGGTGTCAAGCTTCTCCGCCTGATCCTTGCCCGCTACCTCGCCCATCGTTACCCACAATTGCGGTTTCACTTCATGCTTCTTGATGGCGGCGAGCAACTTCTTCGCGTCGTCGCCGAGGTTCGCGGGGAACCACACCGCGGTCAATTCAATGTTTGCCTTCTTCAAGAGTCCGACTTCCTCATCGAACTTTGGGAGATGTTCCGGGCGCCAGTCGTAAGCGTACTTCTTGAAGCCGAGCGACTTCAGCATCTCGACCCGCTCGGCCGGCGTGCGCTTCTTCGCATCGAACGGCACGATGCACCACGCCACGAGGTTCTCTTGCGCGTAGATGTCTTTTGGCTCCCCGGCTCGGGCGAGTGTCGGCAGGGCCAACATCAGAAGACACAACGTTACGATTCGCGCGTGCATACGCCACCTCCCGAGCATGAGACGCCGTCGGAGCCGTTCAAGTAGGCCCGCGTTGCCGAGGCAATTTTCAGAGTAGTCATCACGCTCCGCGTGATGGCCGCTCGAAGAGCGGCGCTTTCTCTTCGCAACGCAGTAACAACGCATTACGCAGAACACAATCCGCCGCGATAGCGGCGACATCACGCGGAGCGTGATGACTACTCTGAAAACCGCTCGGCTCGCGGCACCGACCTTCAAACACCGCTCGAACCTCGTAGGCCGAGTAAACGCATCACGACCAGAACAAATACCGCAATCGCGACCATCACCAGGGAAACCGCCAAAGCCGCGGAAAGTTGTCCCACCTGCGTTTCCAGAAACACGGCCGTGGGCAGCACCACGGTTTTGTTTGGCGTCGCCCCGGCGAAGACCACCACAGGCCCGAACTCGCCGAGCGAACGCGCCCATGCGAGAGTCGCGGCGGTCAGAAGACCCTGGCGCGCGGCCGGGAATGTCACTCGCCAGAATGCCTCCGCCCGCGAACAGCCAAGCGTAAGGGCCACCTGCTCGGCACGCGGGTCGATCTGCTCGAATGTTATTCGCATCGTGCGGACCGCGAAGGCCGTAGCAACCGAAAACTGCGCCAACACGATTGCCGGGATATGATACGTCACCGGAATCAGCCGCTCGGTTGCCCGTCCAATCGGCAGTTGGAACAGG
>JAKEEV010000161.1 GCA_022616395.1 Planctomycetia bacterium
CGATTGGACCGAGTCCACGAAGCTCATGTGCGCTCACTCAATGCCGAAATCCGGCGACTATCCCAATCGCTTCGTGAGCGTCCTGATGGTGAAGGAGGTCGATCATGATGGAGGCTTTCTTAGTTCAACTTGGCTGGGTTGTGGTGTGTGGCATTGCTATCTACATCATGCTCTGGCGTGCGCAGCGTCGGTGGGAGGCCGAGGACAAGCAGTTCTGGGAGCAAATGGAATGCAAGGTCGCTTACACTCCCTTACCTCTCCCAAGTGCGAAACTGGATGTTCCAACAGGACTGAGCGATGCGACACGCGCCCTCGTCAACACTCCCTCACCTGCTCTTGAAGCCGCCATCGCGAAGCTCGATGCGACCGCCGCCAGTGGTGTGACGGACGAAGACTTTGACGATTCGCAACCGCCAGCGGAATCGGCACCATCGACCCCGTGCGTGTCCATCGACCTGGGCGATTTGGCGAATCGGCTGTCGGAAGCGGGGTATGAAGGGGAAACACTCCGGCTGTCCGGGGTCGAGTTCCCCAGCGAGCGCCACGTTGTCGTTCACCTCGAAGCGCAAGGGCCGTGACCCGCGTCACACTCCCAGCGCCTTGCGCTTCTCGGCCACGAAGTTGAGGTGGTGTGGAATGTGGCCGGTCGCGGTCTGGATCACTTTCTCAAGCGTCAGCAGTCCGCGCTTGCTGTGATTGCCCGTCAGTTGCAATTGATCGGGTGTCAGGGCGCGGATGATGCGCGCCATCTGCTTGCGCACCGACTCGATGAGCGCCAGTTCTTCCTGTACGTCGCGATCCTGGTACTTCAGTTCCGTCACGAAGAGGTTTTCGTCCGCGGTGAGCAGCAGAGGCACGTCTTTACCCATCGCGATGATTCGCTTCATGCGGTCCGCGAGGATTGGTTCAAAGTCGGCGATGTGGCAAACGACTTCCAGCGTGCTCCACTTGCCCGACACCGGGCGCGCGATGAGTTGCTCGCGGGTCATCCCCGCGACCGCGGCTCGCAGTTGAGCGACACCGGCGAGATACTGGTCGGCCAGTTCGGTGGGAGACATGGTGAGTGGTGAGTAGTGAGTGGTGTTGGGGTTTCAGACTGTCCGGTGTACTGTGTACTCCGTACGGAGTGGTTGGCGACTCGAATTCCCAGAGTTTGCCCCAAGCCAAAACACCACTGACCACTCACCACTCACCACTCACCACTCTTAACCCGCGCGGCGGCGTTCAAACTTGGCTCGGAGATAGGCGACTTGCCGCAAGCGGAGTTCGGTTGGTGCGTCGGGGTCGTAATCGAGCGGACCGTGTTCCTTCGTGAGGTACTTCAACACTTCAAACGCCCGCTTGCGAAGTGTCGCGTCTCGTCGTTCCATTGCTTCGAGCAGAGCCGGGATCGCTGTTGCTCCGCGAGCCATCAGAGCCATCGTCGCGGGCTTGAGCGTGCGGTCGTCCGCCAGTCCCTCCACCGCGCGGCGAACTTTTTCCAGTTCCAGCACCGCGGAGACCGATCC
>JAKEEV010001184.1 GCA_022616395.1 Planctomycetia bacterium
CTGGCCCCAAGCTCGTACTCTCGGCCGGAATTGCCCGAACCGGATTAAGTGGATACACCCAATGGCTCCTCTCCCGATTCCGATTCAGGTCATTTACGCCGGTCTGGCCGGCACGGTCCTTGCGCTGATCGTGGCGACGATTACGAATCGCTGGTCATTGCGCGTGTTCTTTTTGCTCACGCTCCGGCTGGCAATCGGCTGGCACTTCCTGTTTGAAGGGCTTCACAAGATTCACTCGCACTCGGTCGGGGCAATCGAGACGAGCAAGCAGCCCTTCTCAAGTGAGCCGTATATCCGCGTCGCGCCCGGCCCGCTCGGTCCTTACATGCGCAAGGAGTACGCCAACCCGGAGGCGGAGATCGCGGCGAAGGTAAGAGCGCCAAAGGAAATCCCCGCGGAGAAGTTCGCCAACTTCACGGTCGACGAGCAGGCCGCGGAGTGCCCGGAAGTGGTCGCGAAGCAACTCGATGAGATGTTGGAGAAGGTCGAGGCCGTGGTGAAGGCCGAGGCGGTCAAGGAACTGGAAGCCGTTGAGCCGAACAAGGCGAAGATGCTCAAGACAATCGACGCCGACGAGCAAAAGGCGCTGAAGGAAGCCAAGACCGAGGACGACAAGCCGTTCATCAAGGCGGACATGGAGAAAGCTCGCACGAAAGCCAACACGGATGCCGAGAAAGCGAAGGCGAAGGCCAACGCGAAGACCGACAACTACAAGACCATCGCGCAGGACCGGATCATCGGTGCGAAAGCGCTTTATGCCCGGTGGGTGTATGGTGTTGAGGGTCAGCCCGTGAAGGTGAAGTCGCTCAGTGGCGATGTAGTGCTCACCGCTCCTCAGAGGCTCGAATATCTGGAATGGCTTCGCAAGGAACTGAAGGCCGCCGAGGAGCGACAGGCAATCGGACTGGGCAACGGCTACGGCACCGAGGTGAAACGCGCGGCGGAACTGCGGACCGAAGCTCTCGTCGCGGAATCAGACTTGGTGCGCGACGCAAATACCCTGATTGCCGATTTGAAGAGGACGCTCAACGGAGGAAAGACCGTCGACGAGCCTCCTCCGCCCGAAACGCGTGGCAAACTCATCGACAAAGTGACGATGTGGTTCCTTGTGGGTGTGGGTGCGTGCCTGATGGCCGGACTGTTCACGCGGTTGGCGTGTTTGCTCGGCGCGGGCTTCCTGGTGATGACCTACCTGGCTCATCCACCGTTCCCGTGGTATCCGCAGCCGCCCGGTACCGAAGGGAATCCGATATTCATCAACAAGAACGTGATCGAGTGCCTCGCGCTACTCGTGCTGATGTGCTACCCGACCGGCCGATGGCTGGGGCTTGATGCGCTCGTCCTGCGCCCGTTCTGCCGTTACAAGTGCGACCGACCGGCATAAAGTAGCCATAAAGTAGCCCGCCGCTCCGCGGCGGTGTCTTCAGAATCCGCGACGGAGTCGCGGGCTACTTTCAAGACAATACAAACAAACTCTCCCGGAGTGGAACTATGGCTCTCGACCTCACCCCCGAACAAAAAGCCGCCGGCAAGGCGAACTTTGAGCAAGCCTCGGGCGATCTGGCTCGCGCCGGCAAAATGAACTCGATGGCGGTTGGAGGCGCTCCTGCCAACGCAAAGGACCCCGACCGTCGCGACGTACTCAAGGCCGGATTAGCGGCCGGCGCGGTCGTTCCTGTCTCGGCCGCGGTCTATTTCGGCTATCAGGCGTGGAAAGGCAACACCGCGGTGAAGACCGCGCTCATTGGCACCGGCGATGAAGGCGGTGTGCTCGTCGGCGATCACAACCCGGAGTTCAACGAGATCGTCGCGGTGTGCGACATCCGGCCGACAAACTTGAAGCGCATCGTCGAGGGCGAATCCGAGGTGCGCAAGGGGTTAAACCGCCTCTACGGGAAATCCACGGCCGCGAAGATTCGTCAGTACAAGAAACTCGATGACCTCCTGGCGGAGAAGGACAAGCTCGGGCTGGAAGCGGTCATCGTCGCCACTCCGCTGAACACACACGACATCATCGCGAAGAAGTGCATGGACGCCGGGCTTCACGTGCTATGCGAAAAGCTCATGGCCCGCGACGTATCTCGCTGCAAGGGAATGATCAAGCACGCGAAGGACAAGGGCGTGCTGCTCTCCATCGGACACCAGAGACACTACAGCACGCTCTACGCGCAAGCTATCGAACTGATCCAGAACGGTTTGCTCGGAGACATCAAGCACATCCGGGCGTTGTGGCACCGCAACAACTCCTGGCCGTACAACAAGAGCGCATTCGACAAGAACAAGTTCGCGGAGGAATACGGCATCCCGTACTACGTCGATTCATGGTGGAAGGCAGTTCCGACAGAAGACGCGAAGGAACTGACTCCCGATGTGCTCCGAAGTCTGGGGTTCGATGACCCGGAGAAGTTCGGGTTCAAGGATGTGGCGGAACTGGTTCGCTGGCGATGCTTCAACAAGACCGGCGGCGGACTGATGGCCGAACTCGGCAGCCACCAGCTCGATGCCTCCTCGATCATTCTCGGTCATGTTCACCCGCTCGCGGTGCAAGGCGTCGGCGGGAAGTTCTTCTACGGCCCGGATCGCAACGACCGCGAAAGCGATGACAGCGTGTTCGTCACCTTCGAGTTCCCCGGCCGAAATTACTACAAGCGCGACAACAGCGGCCACTTGGTTCTGCAAAACGGTAAGCCCGTGCCCGATGAGAAGGGGAAAGACGACATCGTGGTGGTCACGTTCACTTCGTTTAACACCAACGAGTTCGAGAACTACGGCGAGTGGGTCATGGGGAGCAAGGGAACGATGTTCCTGGAAAGGGAATCAGACGTCTACCTGTGGCGCGAAAAGGACAAGAGCAAGAAGGGCGATACCGGTGGCCGAGATACTCGCATCACCGTGAGCAGCGCTGGAGGCGGAAAGCCCGCGCTGGAGTCAACAAGCACCTGGGGAGGTGGAGGAGGAAGCACTTCCATCGGCAAGACCGCAGGCGGCTCCGGGTGGGATAGCGCGGTTCGCGGATACCGCACCGAGATGGAACACTTCGCCTTCTGCATTCGCGAATGGCAAAAGCGCAAGCAGCCCGTCAGCTACGAGAAGGACAAGGACGGCAAGCTCGTGAACGCGGACATCATTCCCCGCTGCCACGGCGAAGTCGCGATGGCAGACGCCATCATCGCGCTGACCGCGAACCTGGCGATGGAAAAGAAAGAACGAATCGTCTTCGAGGATGCCTGGTTCGACTCCGAAAAGCCCGATGTGCCCGAAACCAAACACGGCGCGACGAAGACATGATTCACCGCAGAGAACGCAGAGGGCGCGGAGAGAAAACAAGAGAGTGGGCAACGAACCGACCTCTTGCTTTCTCTCCGCGCCCTCTGCGTTGGGTAAGCATCACTTTCGTTGGTAGCCGTATATATCAAGCAGCGGTGGTCCATCTCCAGAAGTCGGTCGGGTGAGTGCCTTTGTTGTCGGGAGCAACCCAGCGGGCTAACGCCAGGTGTTGGACAACCGCCGTCGAACCGCCCGCGATAGCCCGCTGGGTTGCCAAACGCCATTCCACCGACATTCGACCCTTACCGTGAACCTGAGCCACCGGCGAATCGGATTGCGTGGGGAAAAGAAGCCATTCCCGACGAAATCGGCCGAATTTCGAGCCAATTGGTTCCACGCCGAGGGTTTACAACAGATGTCAAACGTGCGAGACGACAGCAA
>JAKEEV010000162.1 GCA_022616395.1 Planctomycetia bacterium
CCCATCAGGGCAGCGTCTGATTCGGCGGCGCTCCCGGCGGTTTACAGTAGTTGATCGAGGCGCCAACGAGCCGCAGCCAGTTCACCTTGGCTGAACAGAGATGCAAATTGAGGTTCCAGCATGATGGATTCCATCGACAATTCCGGATGCCCCATCGCGACGATCTTTTTGATCCCATCCTGCAGTTCACCGGATGCCACTAATCGTTTGGCAACGCCGACTCCGCCGTAGCTGTCGAGCATGTTGACGAAGCGGGTCGGGTTGTACCCCAAAGCGATAGAGGCTTGGATGGAGTCCCGCAAGCGTTGTTCAAAGTCGGCTTCCAGACTCATCGAAGAAACCTCCGGTACACCGATTGTTCGCCGATTACTGTTGCTTATCCCAGAGCGACTCCCACATCTGCCGTGTATTCGCCAACTCGGTAGCTCCGCAATCTCGCGCGGCCTGCTTCGCTTCAACTTCTGCGAAGACGTGAAATGACCCTTCGAGGGACTTAAAAACCAAGTATCGCGTCCCATCGGCGGCGATGAAGGTTTTGAACGCCAACGCTGTCCCTTCACGTTTGTCTTTGAGCATCACTCACCTCCGCCGATGAACTCCCGAACGCCTGAAGGCATGCTAAACCCATAAGTTGGTTGGGTCAACGGTTGGTATGGGAACAGTTCATCCCTCCACCTTAGGCCGACCGGACTCACTCTGCGTTCGTTGACCGGGTTTCGCGAATCTGCAAGAATGCGCCTGGAGCCTTCACGAACACGCATAAGGAGCTTCCCGCTGATGCCGCTCTTGCTCGAAGACCTTGCGGAAGAGACTGCGGGGAGTTTGCGACGAACGGTCGAGCGGTTCGAGTCGGCCGCGAAGGAACTCTCCGCGCGCCGAGATGGGCAGAGCAACGAAGAACATCGCGACGAGATCGCGCGGTTTGCTCGCCACCTCACCGACTTCGCACTCGCCGAGTTGCCGCGAGCCGAGGCAATCTGGAAGTGGGAAGGAGATCAGCCGCTGAAGGGGCAGTCCGACGCGGAAGTCGAGCGGAGGCTTGTTGCGCTTCAGGCCGTGTTCGCGCTCCAGGCCCAGTTGTGCGTGATCGCGCGGAGCGTGTGGAAGCACGCGGAATCGCTCGGTTGCACACCGGAGCAACACGTCGAACTCGACAAGGCGTGGAGGCGGTTCGTGCAACTTGCTCACCGCATGAAGTCGGATCGCGAGTACCGCGCGAAGGGCTGGCAGCCGCGCGACCCGGAACGGTTCGCCGAGGCAATGCGCCGGCTCGAAGCGGGCGAGATGGTGTTCATCACCGCGGAAGAAGCGCTGGCCCGCTTCCGACGGAGCTAAGTCGCGGATTGGTTCGTGTCAATTCTCCTCTCGCGCGTTCGCGAGGCGCGCAGGATGCGCCAGACGAGCAACACGCTTGCGGTTACGATGGCGGGCACCGTGAGCAGAACAATGTCGAGCGGTGCTTCTCCGAATGGAGGATCGGATTTGACCCGCCTGCCCTCGACTATCCCTTGCACACTCAGAGCCACGACCGTGGCGAGAGTGATGATACCCGCGTTGGAACCAAGCCAGGATCGCGGACGGGTCGCGAACGTGACAAACACTGCCGGGCCGAAGATTGACGTCATGAAATACGATCCCAACCACGCTCCTTCGCGCGATGGATCGAAATCCGCCCCCAGCCAGTTCGCGAAGTAGATCAGATAAAGCAACATCCACGGCACCGCGAACGCGAAAGCACCCGCGACCAGCCCCGCGAAGAGGCCGCGGAAGAGAGTCAATTCGGATTGAGTCGGATTCGCATTCACGTTTGCGCTGTGGGACTGAGTCGCTGGATCAACAAAGACACCAAGAGTATTCGACAGGATCACAGGATGAACCAGGATCGACCGTCATCCCGTTGGTCCGTCCTCCTGTTAAACGCTGCTCCTGACCGTGCGTTTCTCTGTGTCATTGTGGTGAAGGCTGTTTCCGGCTTCTTTTGTGCCCTTTGTGCTTTTTTGTGGCCATTGGTTTTGCATCTTGATTGATCAGCCGTTCTCCTTCGGCGAGTTTGACTCAGCGCCGATGACCTCGCGGCGCGTGAGGAGCAGGACGAGTAGCCCGCCGGTCGCGATGCCCGGTCCTTCACCCGCGACCCACCACCACGGCAAGCCCGCGGAGAAGTCGATTGCGAACACGGCCGCTCCCAGTGCAAGGTGAACCCAGCCGAGGAACCGCACCACCGGCCGGAATCGCGGGATGTCGAACGACAGCCGAAACACGACCGCCCCGTGAACCGCGTACAGAGCCGAGAGGCTGCGCGCCATGTACTCCACAATCGGGGCTTGCGGAAGTTGACCGAGTCCGAGCAAGCGGTCGTGAACTTCGTTCATCCAGAGAAACGGGAAGAGTAAAAACGGAATCGCGCACAGTTCAATTCCGCCAATGACGCGCAGGAGCCACTTCAGGGAGTCATCGTCGAGGGTTGTTTGGTTCATGTAAGTTGGGATAGGGCGTTGTCGAACTACTGGTTTGAGTGGAATCCCGCTATTCAGGTGGTCTTCGGTTGTTGTTGCCGACGATTCCGATTATCGCAACTTGCGGAAGAAGAGGCGCACGTCATCGACGAGCAGTTTGGGTTCTTCCATCGCCGCGAAGTGCCCTCCGCGAGGCATCTCGGTCCAGTGAGCGAGCTTGCCGCCCGATGCGCGTTCCACCCACGCCTTCGGAGGAACGTTGATCTCCTTTGGGAAGAGCGCATAGCCCATCGGTGCCGGCTTGCCCGTGCTTTTGAAGGGAGTCATGGACTTGGGCCGTGGAAGGTTGTGTGATGACTCGTAGTAGATGCGCGTTGAGGACGCCATGCTGTCTGTGACCCAGTAGATCATCACGTTGGTAAGCAACTCGTCCTTCGTGAAGCTGTTTTCGAGCTTGCCGCGGTGGTCGCTCCAGGCCCAAAACTTGTCCACGATCCACGCCGCGAGCGCGGTGGGTGAATCAGTCAGTCCGTAACCGAGCGTCAGCGGCCTCGTGCCCTGAATCGCTCCGTAAGCGCGGTGGTCGCTGAGTTCCTTCACGCGAGCCTCCCACCGCTCCATTTCCTTTTGCGTGACTTCACGCATTGGGTCGTCCATCGGTCGAGCGCCTGGCGGGAAGTTGCTGTGCCCGCCGATGCAGTGTCCTCCGTCGTTGGAAGCCAGCCAGCGAGTTACTCCCGCTCCCCAGTCTCCGCCCTGAGCACCGTAGCGCGTGTAACCAAGCCGAGCCATGAGTTTGGCGATCACTTCCGCCATGCGCTGAGAACTCCACCCGCGTTCCTTCGGCTTCTCCGAGAACGCGAAGCCCGGCAACGACGGACAGATGACGTGAAATGCATCTTCTGCTTTTCCTCCGTGCGCAACAGGGTCCGTCAGCGGCCCGATAATCTTGGCGAACTCCACGAACGAACCCGGCCAGCCGTGCGTGATGACAAGCGGAAGCGCGTTCTTCTCTTTGGACTTCACGTGAACGAAGTGGATGGTCAGGCCGTCGATGGTGGTCACGAACTGATCGAAGTTGTTGAGTTTCTTCTCCTCCGCGCGCCAGTCGTACTTGGCTTGCCAGTATTCGACGAGTTCCTTCATGTACGCGACCGGCACTCCGTATTCCCATTCGGTGCCTTCGATCTGATCGGGCCAGCGCGTGCGCGCCAGGCGGTCTTTCAAGTCACGAAGAACTTTCTCCTCGACCGCGATCTTGAACGGCTCGATCTTCTCGCCTTCGGGTTTGGGAGGCTTGTCTTGCGCGCTGATTGCGCCGAGCGTACCCAGCGCGACCGCGAGCACCACGAGACCGATGGCATTACCCAACAGTGTTGAAGATCGCTTCACGGGCCACCCCTTTCGATGCTCTGAGTTGTTTCACTCCGCGAAGATGCGCACTTCGATGCTCGCGGATCGGGCGAGTTCCGCGAGGTGCTTCGATCCGTTGCTCGATTCAAAATCCGGATGAAAGGCGAGCACAAGCTCCGCGCCGGTGGCGATCATCCGCTCGTTGAGTCCCTTCCACGCGGCCCGCTGATACTTTGCGTAATCCGCGGCGATCTTGGCCATCGCTTCCACCGCGAAGCCCAGTTCAGTTGCAACTTTCCCCGCGATGGCATCCGCACCGGCGCAATCGCCGTGAATGATGACCGTACCCGCTGGCAACTTCGTCAACTCTCGACGAATCGCCTCAACATCCGCCCACGCCACAGCCCCCGCGACAATCACACGCATGAGTTACGCTCCACCACAGTTCCACGAGTTCGTTCACCGTTACAGTCGCCCCTTCGGCCCGCGACGCTGCCAGCGGAAGCCCTTCAACAGTATCCGAGTTTTTACCGAACCGTTCCACTCGACCGCGAACCCGAATTCCTCGCACGAGGCACGCAGTCTGCGACCAATGACGACTCCCTTACGGCCATCGCCGGAAATGTGACCGTAGGCGAGCCACAACCCGTCGCCATCTATCGCTGATTCCATGTCCTGGGTGGTGTGGAAGCACAGACCAGTGATGCCCGATCGCTTACCACCCTCGTCCCTGTACACTTCAAAGGCATCTTCCCAACCTTCACTTTGGGTGTAACCGGCATCGTGAACGGCGAGAATGCCCTGTTCGCGAAGCGCTGAGAAGAGCTGGTCGAGCCGGTCGTAGTCGGTGACCTTCGGCCAGGTTCGCTCGGCCGCTCTCTTCTTCTGGAACTCCTTCCTGATGGTAGTGCGCAGCCAGTCATCGTGTTCGCCATCGGAGTCGAACACTTCCTCGTCGATGATGATGAACACTTCGCCTGGGTCGTACTCACCCGACCAGACCTCGTAGCGAATGCGCGCTTTGGCCTCCGACCGGCTTCCCATCGGCTCTCCGATTCGTGATCTGTGTTGAGGGTGCGCTTGGCGTGACCGAGTCACGCGGTCTGTGTTGGAGTCCCCCTCCCCCCCCACCCCCTGCTTTTGTCCTCTTCTTGTTTTTCCCATGATTTGAGGGGTTTGGTCACTTTGCGGTGCAAAGAGGTGGCCCTTATGGCCCCCAACTCCTTGAAAACATGGGGTTTGATCAAGCCAGGGGGTGGCCTTTATCGTGTTGGTCTCGGGTTGTCAAAGACCGCGTTCCAAACCCATACCCAATCTTACCACAATAGTGTACATTCGTCAATGTCAGGGGCACCCGGGTAGTGTCTCAGTTTGGCTTTTTGTAGCCGGCCTCTGTTACACGAACCCAGTGAAGGTGTCGGATTCTCAACGAGCCGCGACCGCAAGGGAGCGGAATAACCTAAGCCTGCTCCCTTGCGGTCGCGGC
>JAKEEV010001185.1 GCA_022616395.1 Planctomycetia bacterium
CCGAACAGAGACAGACGGAAGCCGTTTTTGCCCTGGAAGGAGCCGTGGCAACTGCCGGCGTTACAGCCGACCTTCGAGAGCAGCCCCATGACGTGCCGCTCGAAGTCCACATTCTTCACCTTGCCGCCGGTGGGCAAATCGACATCCGCTCGGCTCACGCCAGGGATTACCACACACGCGGCAAGTGCGTACAAGAAGCGTCGAGATGGCATGGCAGCGTCTCTGCGGGCAGGTATTCGTCCTGAATTCGGATCGGCGAATTGGGTGGAAGTCCCCAGATTCGGTTTCGGTGGGAGGGCAATCTTCGCGGAGGCGGACCGTGGCGGGTCTGTCGGTGGGCGTCAACCCAATTGAACCACCACCCTACTTCAAAGTTTCGCTTGTCTTTCGTCTCTCGGCAAGAGAAATCTTCGTTCCGATTTCCCAGTTTCGCGGAATCCGCGTCGACCGCCCTTTATGACAGAAGCCCGCGAGAAAAGAGGGCAGACAAAGGCGAAGATGGATTTCCGCCGGAGGCGTTTGAACGCTTGGGCAAGGCGGTTTGGGTGACGCGGAGGGTTTGGGCATCCTCCGCGCTGGGGTCTGACACAACTGCTGGATGAAATGTGCTTACTTTGGCAGCGGGAAGAAGACTGGGAGGTCGTGAGTTTTGTCTCCGCGTGTGATGGTGAGCAGACAGTCTCCTTGTCGGACAAGTGCCCGACGGACTTTTTTGCGGAACTCTTCGGAATGACCGGCGGGAGTGTCGTCGATGGCTCGGATGAGGTCTCCTTTGGCCAGTCCGCAGTTGCCAAACGGACTGTTTGGCTTCACGGCGCTGACAACCAACCCCTCCTCGTCATCTGCAAGCGAAAGCCCCACATCGGCAAGCTCGAAGAACTTGTACGGAGCCGTCGCGTTCTTCGCGTTCGCTTCTATCGTGCAGTTGACTGGCTTGAGCTTGGGTGCAAGCCGAATCGCTCCGCTTGCGCGGATCAGGCTGTCCTTGATCGTCTCGTCCGGTCCCGCATGCAGATCGATATCGCCCTCAACCAGCACTACCGCGGAACCAACAACTTCCCCGCGGAAGTTGCCGCGACACACGACCACACTTCCGCCCGTTGGAACTGGGCGCGGAACGCCCTTCCCGGTGATTCCCTTCCAGACCTCACCGTCGCAAGCGAGGAACATGTAGTGAATCCGGAACGCGTTGACTGAACCGAGGATGAAATAGGGTCCTCCGTCAGCCCACGATGGCAGTTCAGTTGGTCCGGCAATAGAAGCGAACTGGACAGCAGCCGGCCAGCGGTCCCACCGATCTGTTCGGATATTCCAGGTGGCCCTTCCCTTTGCATTCGGGCGTTGTACCTCGGGACCATCGTGGAAGATGGTTGTTTTGAACCCTGGTCTGGCGAGCATGTGTTCAAGACGTTTCACGTCGACAGCCGGGCATGACTTGGCGAACAGATCCAGTCCGGCCTTCGCGGCGCGTGGACCCACCGGCCACAGATCCTCTTTGGACTTTGGCTGCCAGTAGTGGTGCCACTCCATGAACAGATCGACGTGACCATCGCGGATGCAGGCATCGATGACCTTCGCGACTGCGTCTTGCCGCTTCTTCTCGGAGGGTGCCAGCAGGTCGGCGGCTCGCCGAGCCGTGTCTTTGTCCGCAGATCGTGTCGCCCGGCGAAGCCACGGAAGTGCGTCCGGGCGATTCTTCAGTGCGGTGGCGGCCTCGTTGCGCACCTTCTCCGATGGGGCACTCAACCCGGCCACAAGCGTCTTGGCGTCTGGGACCGGAGGAACGGGGGCAGCAATAACCAGCCACCCTGTCACCGCCAAGCCGAGTGCAATGAAAGGGAACCGCGACATGATTGCTCTCCCTCGCCTCAGAAGCCAGCCCCAAGGCGTCACGGGTCTTGCTCGACGGTCTGTTGGTTCGGCGGGACGGCGATGGGCGCGGTGGCTTGACCCTGCTTGAAGCCGATACCAGCGATGCCGCCGGTCGCCGTGTTTCCGGTGAGTTCCGACACCGACCCAGCCAGCGTTCCGTTGAAGATGTATGCGCCGCCACCCTTCTGGCCGGCGCCGTTCTGAGTGATCCTCACGCCGTTGAGTGTGACGGTCTCGTCCTCCGCGTCTACATAGATGCCGCCACCGTAACCGCCCGCTGTGTTGCCGTACAACTGACCACCGTTCATGGTCAACTCACAGGCCAACACGTACACCCCACCCCCATCCTTCGTCCCCTCGTTGCCGATGATGCTGGTCTGTTCGATAAGCGTATCGGTCGTTACGACGGACACGCCACCCCCAAAACCATCCATCATCCCAACTCCGGTCACTTCGTTGCCGAGAATCGAACAGCCATACATGGTGAGGCCCCCGGCACCGTTGACCGCGATGGCACCGCCCGCTCGCTCAGCCTCATTCAACCCAAATGTGCTGTTGGTGATAAAGATCAACGAGTTTGTGGCGGCGAAGCCAGCAATGGCCCCACCACTCAGAACCGCTTCGTTGTTGATGAAGTCACAACTTTCGACCTTCAACACTGCATCTTCACCGACCGAGATCGCACCGCCGTGGTCCAGGGTTCTGCCACCCTGGAGGGTCATCTCAGAGAAACGAACTTTCATGTTGTCATTGACCTCGAACAGGCCAAAAGCCGCTGCCGCCACGTTCCGCTCAACCGTCACATCACCTCCAATGAAATTGAAGTTTGAGGTCAACACGAGCGTACTGAGGTTGGGGTCGAGCGTGATGGTCTGCCCTCCGATATTGAAATCTACCTCGTAAGCATTCAGATTCAAGTCGCCAGTCTGCGGGTGGCCGTTCGCGTACTCGATCACTGCCCGAAGCGAGATGTTACCGTTTGCGTCCTCAGGCTTCTCGTCACCCAGAACATCGGGCGTGTCGTTGGGGGTGTTCACGGTATATTTGATGATCGC
>JAKEEV010000163.1 GCA_022616395.1 Planctomycetia bacterium
CGCGGCGCCCCACACTTCGGACAGAACCGGAATAGCTCGCTTGGGCGCATGAAGAAGCTCGTGAGGAACGGTTATTTCGGAGCCGCGACCGTGAGGGAGCGATTAACTTGAAGCGCTCCCTCACGGTCGCGGCTCCGAAAAACTCTCGTTATGACTTGTCGAGTATGAGATCGACAACCCAGCATCCGCGAACGTGCGGTTGGTTTGTGTCGCGGCAGTGATTCAGTACATCGTCATTGTCGCAACCCGCGTCTTGAAGCGCATCTGCCAAAATCGGCATCCGGTCGAAGGCGCGATCGTCGTAAATTCCGCGTGCCAGCGCGACTACATCCGACGAACGCCAGGCGGGGTTGAAGGTGACCGGGCGAAAGGGGTTGCCGAAGATATCGCGCAGGATTGTCGCCATCTCGGCTTCGGAGTTCACGTCTGTCCAACCAACCGGTTCACCGGAACCTCCCCACGCTTCCGCCCAGGAGTCGAGCATCCGCGCGGTGTCTTCGGAGGAGAGATTCGAAGTCCGTTCGATCTCGTAGCCCTCGGTTGCAAGCGCGGCATCTGACCAAGCGTGGTCGAGCTGCCACAGTTCTTCAGGATAATCGACGGTACACCGGAAGGCCGCTTCCGCGGCGAGTCTCCGAACTCGATCATCCATGTCGAGATGAATCTGATTTGCGACATCTGCGGCTTCGCTGAGTTCCGCCACTGTCGCCAATCCATCGGCATAGCGTTCGGCGAGAAGCACCGCCTCCCAACTCCGCTCGTCGATCAGCAGATGACGAACCAGGCGGCAGCAGGCGCACGCGAACAGCCGCCGCTTGCGCTCGCTGATCCGTCCGCGTAGAAATGAGAGGAGAACGCGCGGGTTGGTGCCCGTGATCCAATCCCACTCAGACATCTCACGCGGTGTTGCCAAAGTGCTTCCTCACGAGTTGAGCGGCTTCCCACTCCATGCCATCCGCGCCGCTTCGCCGATGGCTTCGCTGAGTGTTGGGTGAGCGTGAGTGCAGCGGGCGATGTCCTCAGCGCTGCCGTGATACTCCATGATCGTCACGCACTCCGCGATCAGGTC
>JAKEEV010001186.1 GCA_022616395.1 Planctomycetia bacterium
AAGCGATCAACAACCTTCTCGTAAGCCTCCGGCGAATCGTCCTTCAGGAAGTCTTCGACTTCCTTCGGCGTGGGAAGAAGCCCCGTCAGGTCGAGCGTCACGCGACGAATCAGCGTCGGCTTATCGGCTTGCGGCGACGGTGACAATCCGTTGTCACGCAACTTGGCGAAGATGAACGCATCGATGGGGTTTCGGATTTTGAATTTCGGATTGTGAATTTCCGGCACGGGTGGCCGTTTCGGAACCACAAACGCCCAGTGAGGCGGATAGTCCGCTCCCTGTTCGATCCACGCCTTGAGTTTCGCGACCTGATCCGGCTTGAGCCGCTCATACACCCCGACCGGAGGCATTCGGCCTTCCTCATCGTCCGCGAGCACTACGCGGCGAAGCAACTCGCTGTCCGCGTGCTTGCCGGGCGCAATGGCTCCCTTGTTGATGGCAACGTCGCGGTCGTCGAGCCGCAACTTGCTCTTCTGCACCGCCGGCCCGTGGCATTTGAAGCAGTTGTTGGAAAGAATCGGTCGGATGTCGCGTGCGAAATCGACCTTCTCCGCGGCGCTACTCACGGCCGGGAGAATGAGAAGGGCGACAACCGGAAGGAGTGTGCGAGCAAAGGTCATGGCAGTTCCGGGAGTTGTCCGAAGTGTTGGGCGAGTCACTTCGGCGCGAGTCTCGCGGCAGGAGGGAAGACACTTTACATTTTCTTATTGTCTGCATATGAAGCAAGAATCTCACAAGAAAATACAGAAAACAGAGACTGGTTCCTGTTGCTTGCGATCTGGAGACGTGCCACTTCCTTGCACCCCTTTCGCGAATTGTTTAGTCTTAATTCTCACGCCTGTCCGCACGCCTTCCGAAAGCTCTCCATGAGTTCGATCCGCCTCGCTCTCTTCGCGCTGGTGTTGTTCCCTGCCGGAGTCTCGGCCGCGGATGCGGTTGATTACCGCAAGGACGTGAAGCCGGTGCTTCAGGAGCGCTGTTACGCCTGTCACGGGTCACTCGCTCAGAAATCGAAGCTGCGCGTTGATAGCGGCGCGAACTTACTCAAGGCCGGCGTGATCGTGCCCGGCAAGCCCGGCGAGAGCGAACTGGTTCTTCGCGTATCGTCCGAGAACGAAGCGTATCGGATGCCGCCAGAAGGTCATGCGCTCAAGCCCGAACAGATCGCGAAGATCAAGACGTGGATCGAACAGGGCGCGAAAGTGCCCGCCGATGATGCCCAGGAACCCGACCCGCGCGACCACTGGTCTTTCCGCACACCCGTTCGACCGAAGGTGCCGGAAATCGCAAATCACAAATCGCAAATCCCAAATCCCATCGACGCTTTCATCGTCGCGAAGTGGAACGAGAAGGGGCTTGAGCCGGTGAAGTTCGCAGACAAGCGCGTGCTGATGCGTCGCGTGTATCTCGATCTCATTGGCTTGCCTCCAACGCCAGAGCAGATGGAAGCGTTCTTGAAGGACGATGCGCCGGATGCATACGAGAAGGTGGTCGATGGTTTACTCGCTTCCCCGCAGTATGGTGAGCGCTGGGGCCGGCACTTCCTGGACATCTGGCGCTATTCCGACTGGTGGGGACTCGGAGCGGAGCTTCGCAACAGTCAGCGGCACATCTGGCACTGGCGCGACTGGGTGATCGAATCGTTCAACGCCGATCTCGGTTACGATGAGATGATCCGGCAAATGCTCGCGGCGGACGAACTCTATCCGACTGATTCAAAGAAGCTCCGAGCAACTGGCTACCTTGCCCGGCCGTACTTCCTGTTCAACCGCACGACGTGGCTCGATGAAGTGGTGGAACACACCGGCAAGGGCTTCCTCGGCCTCACGTTCAACTGCGCGAAGTGCCACGACCACAAGTACGACCCCATCAAGCAAATCGACTACTACAGCTTCCGCGCGATCTTCGAGCCGTACCAGTTGCGTACTGATCTTCTTCCCGGCGAACCGGACGTGATGAAAGGCGGCATTCCGCGTGCATTCGATTGCAACCTCGACGCGAAGACGCCCTTCCACATTCGCGGGGACGAACGCAACCCGGACAAGGACCGCGAAGTGCTTCCCGGCTTGCCGAAGTTCCTCGCGGCCGACGGGCTGAAGATTTCGCCAGTGAAACTTCCAGTTGAAGCTTATCAACCGCTTCGGCGAGCAGAGATCGCGGCGATGTACTTGAAAAGCGCTGAGACGAAGCTCGCCATCGCGAAGGCTGCACTCAAGAAGGCGGAAACAGCCGTTGCGGAGCGTTCCGAGTTCCACGCCTGGAAGGTGTTGCCCGCGCGCGCAACTCACACCGCGGCCGTCAAGGAACTGGAACAGTTGAAGGCCGCCATCGCGGACCCAACGAAGGCTCCAGTTGCGTTTCGCGGAGCCGTGAAGAGCGCGGAATCGAATGTGGAGACCGCAGAATCGAAGGCCCGGCCGTTCCCCGACACAAGCACGGGCCGCCGAAGTGCGCTTGCGAAGTGGATCGCGTCGAAGGACAACCCGCTGACGCCCCGCGTCGCGGTCAATCACGTGTGGTTGCGTCACTTCGGTAAGCCGCTTGTGCCGAATGTCTTCGAGTTCGGCCGCCGCGGAACTGGCCCGAGTCATCCGGAACTATTGGATTGGCTCGCGGTGGAGTTGATGGAACCCACGGCAAACCCCGCCCGCAAGGGCGGTGGGTGGAGCTTCAAGCATCTTCACAAGCTGATCGTGACATCGAACGTCTACCGTCTGTCGTCTTCCTCCGCGAACGCCGAGGCGAGTCTGAAACTCGACTCCGAAAACAAGTACCTGTGGCGAATGAATTCGATGCGAATGGACGCGAACGTCATTCGCGATAGTCTGCTTCACCTCGCATCTGATCTCGATCTCACGCTCGGCGGTGCGCCAGTGCCGATGGCTCAACAAGACGCGAGCCGCCGAAGGGCGCTGTACTTCTTCCACTCGCACAACGAGCACAACAAGCTGCTCGACATCTTCGACAACGCGAACGTGCTGGAATGCTACCGCCGAACCGAGAGCATCGTTCCGCAGCAGGCGCTCGCGCTGTGGAACAGCAAACTCGCGATGACAATGGCCGGTAAGATCAATGATCGCCTGCACGCGAAACTCAAGGACGCGGATGACACGAACTTCGTAACCGCGGCGTTTGAGATGATCCTCGGCACTTCGCCCACGAAGGACGAACTCGCGGTGTGTCTGGAATCGCTCGCGGAGCTTCGTGACGCGCTCAAGAACGTGAAGGAACCGGACCGCACGAAACGCGCCCGGCTGCAAGTGGTGCAGGCGCTCATCAACCACAATGACTTCGTGACGGTCAGATAAGAAAAGACAGAATGGCCACAAAAAAGCACAAAACGCACAAAAGAAAACCAAAGGCAGGAGAATTGAGATGAAGACATGGAACAACGTGTTTGAATTGTGCGACATCGGGCGCGAGACGGGGTATGCCATTCACCAATTCCTTCGCAATGGACATGTGGAGAAGGTCTACGAGAATGCGTTGGTTCACCGACTGAAGAAACAAGGAATTCATGTTCTGCAACAGCACCCGCTCGCCGTTCACGACGAGGATGGCACAGTATTGGGTGAGTTCTTCGCCGATCTATTCATTGAGAATTTGTTGATTGTAGAGTTGAAGGCCGTTCGCCACATTGCGGACGAACACGTCGCTCAACTCCTCGGCTATCTTCGCTGCTCGCGAATCGAACACGGACTGCTCACGAACTTCGGCGCGCAGCACTTTTACATCAAGAAATACATTCTGAACGATGCCTTCGCCTGATGTTTCAATCTCGTTTTATCTTTTGTATTCTTTTGTGCGTTTTGTGCATTTTTGTGGCCATTCTGTCTTCTCTCTTCTCTTGGTGCCCTATGAATCGCCGGTCGTTCCTTGCTGATTCGTTTCGCGGATTCTCTGGTCTTGCGCTCGCGGCCATGCTTCACCGCGATGGCTATTCCGCGGAAGGGAAGTGGGCGCCGCCCGATGGCAAGCCGCACTTCACGCCGAAGGCGAAGTCCGTCATCTGGCTGTTCATGAATGGCGGTGTGTCTCACATGGAGACGTTCGACCCGAAGCCCGCGCTGACGAAGTTCGCGGGGAAGACCATCAAGGAAGGGCCAGTTCCCGATGCGCAAGATCCCGAAAAGCTTGCGCTCGCACGAGTCACGGTCATCAACGACGCCAACGGCCAGCAGAGGAACAAGCTCTACCCGCTGCAAGTCGGCTTCAAGAAGTATGGCAAAAGCGGCATCGAAGTGAGCGACTGGCTTCCGCACACCGGCTCGTGCATCGACGACATCGCGGTGATCCGCTCGATGTTCACCACAGACGACAACCACGGCGCTCAGACGCAGTTCCACACCGGTCGGCACATGCTCGACGGCGAATACCCGACGCTCGGCGCGTGGGTTCACTACGGATTGGGCACGCTCAACGAGAACCTTCCTCAGTTCATCTCGATGGGCAATCGCGAATACTGGAACTTGAAAGACGGCCACTACCTCGGCCCGGCTCACGACGCGGTTCCGATTCGCGTTGATCCCGCGAACCCGCTCGACTACGGCAAACCGGAACTGCCCGTCAGCGCGGAGGAGCAGAAACTCGGCTTTGCGCTATCCGGCAAGCTCAACAAGCTCCGCGAGAAGGATTACCCCGGCGACTCGGCTCTTGATGCACGCATCAAGAGCTACGAACTGGCGTTTCGGATGCAAAAGTCGCTCCCGGAGTTACTCGACTTCAGCAAGGAGACAGAAGAAACGAAGAAACTATACGGCATCGACCGCAACGAAACGAAGGCGTTCGGAATGCAGTTGCTCGCGTCTCGGCGACTGGTGGAACGCGGAGTGCGGTTCATTCAGATTCAGCACGGAGCAGGAGGAGCGGGCGTGTGGGACGCTCACGGAGGACTGAAAGCCAACCACTCGAAGAACTGCCTCGCGGTGGATGAGCCTATCGGCGGGCTTTTGAAAGATCTGAAGCGCACGGGATTACTGAAGGAAACAATCGTGGTGTTCTGCACGGAGTTCGGCCGCACTCCGGGTTCGCAGGGTACCGACGGCCGCGATCACCACATCTACGGCTTTTCGGTGTGGATGGCCGGAGGAGGATTGAAGGGCGGTATCGTTCACGGCTCAACGGATGAGATCGGCTTCCACGCGACCGAGAACCGCCACTACGTCACCGACGTCCACGCCACGATCTTGCACCAACTCGGACTCGATTCGCGCAAGCTCGAAATCCCCGGCCGCAAGCGCCTCGATGTCGATCACGGAACCGCAATCAAGGAGATCATCGCGTGAAAGACGAGGAAGCGTTCACCGCCGCGATTGCAGCGAACCCGGAAGAGGATACGCCGCGATTGGTGTTCGCGGACTGGCTCGATGAACAGGAGCTATCGGGCGGCGAATACCTCCGCGCGGAAGTGGCACTCTTTCGCGCCACCGGCGATGATGTCGCGAAGGCTCGCAAGGATTTCTTCAAAGCACACAAGCGCACCAACCGGCACCAGCGCGAACGCTTCGAGCAACCGGACATACTCCGCACAACGCCGACGCCGTTTCCAATCGGGTGGTACGGCGTCGGGCTGGCCAAGTACCGCAAGGCTGGCAGAGGCGGAAGGTACAAGCGATTCCCCTATCAGTCGCTGCCGAACTTGCTCGCGGAACCGCTCGCGAAGGATTGGGCATGGCTCCCGCCAGATGAGGAAGCAGAGGACAAACAGCAAGACCGCGACCAACTCAACGGGGTGAAACGAATCACGAAGTGGGCGAAGTCGCATGAGGTTGTGGTGCCCGCGGAGTTTCAAACACTGGTTGGTGATTCCACCAAACGCTGGGCCGTGTCCGCGGACGCAGCCGAGCGCGAACTCGACGCCACGATGACCAGTTCCAAGGGCTACATGAAGATTGGCGACGGCTGGGCGATTCCGTTTATGTTTGACATGTTCTACGGCGATTTCGAAAACCAACTCACGTGGTCGCTGTATCTCGTTCCCAAAACCGCGTATCACTGTATCGTGGTGTCGGAACCGCAGGACGATGAAGAGGCGAACAACAACGAACACCTGGCGAACCCGGAGGCAACGTACTGGTGCGCTCCTTCGCTCCGCGCGTTCATTTACCGCTGGTGGATGGAAACGTACCTCAACGATCGACTTCCCTCAAAGAAGACCGCCGCGAATCTGACGCCGGAGGAACAAGCCTATCTGAAGCACTACGGTTCGACCGCGAGCTAAGGTGCGTTGTTGGATTGAGTCGCGGCTGGTTGAATCTTCCTTAGCTCCTGCGCTTTGGCGAGGATTCGTTCCATTTCTTCCAGCGTCGGGGCCAACTTTGCGACACGCTCGTTCGTCTCAACGTGTCGGATTGCCGCAGATTACTTGACAAACGTCCACTTATCACTCATACTTTTGATTGACGAATAGCGGTGCGCAACTGCGCTCCCTTCGCTGACCCTGCGCGCTGAGGGGCACACGCGACTGTGTCGGTGCTCGTGTGGTCTGTGGCCACCCCTGGCCGTTTCAAAGCCCAGAAAAACAGGCAAAAACGCGCTATAAAGGCCACCTCTTTGTACCGCAAAGTGACCACACACCAGAAATCAAAGCAAAATGCAACATGATCAAAACAGGGTGGGGGTGGGGGGTATGCCTCTCTCTCAATGTGACTTCCTCAGGAGCCTGCTTGGGGCTTTGGACTTGTGGGTATGGGCGGGATGAACCGGCCATATGAGACGTAGAGATAGGCGAACGTGAAGGTCACTGCGACGGGATACGTCCAGCCCACGCGGGCATCGACGAGGATGCGGAAGAACGTCAGCCCGTCGATGAACAGGTACGCTTGCAATCCGAGCGCGACAAGAAGCAGGATCGACACGCCGAACACATGCCAGCGCCACGGTCCACGCGCATACGACGCCACCCACGCAGCCAGCAGAGCAGCGACAACATTCGTGCCCGCGAAGATGCGCAGATCACGAATCAGACCGGCCATAACACCGTCGAAGTACTTCTGGATGCTCTCTTTCCACTTCACGACTTGATCGGCGAACAGATGCTGAGGCTTCTCGATTGCCGTTCCCTTTGCGACCATCTTGCGAACGTAGGCGTGAGGATCGAGTCGGAACGAATCGACCTCCGCCTGCACCGCATCACGAATGTGGCCCGGCACGAAGAGAGCCGCCGGCGACTTGAGAGCTGATTCGATGTGTTCAACTCCCGGCGAGACATGATGAACCGTCTTGTCAATGACGTAATCTTCGGCCAGCCCGGTGAGATGCTCGCGGGCGAAGAATGTGTACGCGAACAGCCCAGCCGAAGCCGCCGCGACCAGAAGATTCAAGGCGACGAGCGCTTTTCGCACGGTTAACTCTCCGTCACTTCGCTGGCAACCGGTTCGGTGTTTGGGTTCGCCAGCACGCGCTTCCGGCACGCCGGACAGCGCTGGCTGGCGACAACATGACGACCGGGCGATAACTCCTCGTGGCAATGCGGACAGTTCAACACGGGTTCCGCTTCGCGTCTCTTCTTGTGTCGGTAGGCGAGCAAGCGCGCTGTGACAATCACAAGTGCGATTCCGCTGTAACAATACCCGGCGATCAGGGCGGTCATGAGGATGGCCGCGATCACTCCCCCATGGCGCTGTTCAAAAGTCTTCCAGCGTCCGACAGGGTCCAAACCCGCATAAGCCACAAAATAACCTGTCACCACCATCATGAGCGCAACCATCAGCACGCCCAACAGCCACCCGAGTCGGTCGACGACCGGCGTTCGGCTCTCTGCGGCCTTGAACTCGTCTGCAGTCGGGAGCGATTCGAGGGGTTCCTCTGGCGGAAGTTCGTTCACCAGCTTTCGGCCGCAGTACTCGCAGTTGCCCGTGAGTTGTGTCAGATTCGGCACATGCGGCTTGCTCGCGCAACAGGAACCGTCGCAGTGCGGACACCGAAGCGCCCGCCCGGCCCAGTGCTCGATCATCAAGCCCACAATGAAGACCAGGAGAACCGGCCCGAACAGCAGGAGCATGAAAATCCAGTATGGGTCCATCACCGGTTGAACTGCTCCTTTGATCGCGTCTCGATAGGCTCCGAGTACGAAGAAGGGGCTTGCCAAAAAAATCAAGAACGCGACGTGGATCATCAAGTAGGTTCGATACCAGGCTCGCTTGAATGCAGAGCAAGCGTCGTCGATCTGTTCGCGCGTGAGTGGAGGTGGGGTGTCATTGCGTTTCGGTTCGGCCACGACACGCTTGCCACACGCCGGGCAG
>JAKEEV010000164.1 GCA_022616395.1 Planctomycetia bacterium
CGCGGCGCCCCACACTTCGGACAGAACCGGAATAGCTCGCTTGGGCGCATGAAGAAGCTCGTGAGGAACGGTTATTTCGGAGCCGCGACCGTGAGGGAGCGCTTCAAGTTAATCGGTCGCGGCTCCGAAAAACTCTCGTTATGACTTGTCGAGTATGAGATCGACCACCCAGCACCCGCGAGCATGCGGCGAGGTTGTGTCGCGGCAGTGGTTGAGGATGTCATCGTTATCGCAGCCGGCGTCTTGCAGCCCATCGGCCAGGATCGGCATCCGGTCGAACGCGCGGTCCTCGTAAATGCCGCGTGCCAGCGCGACAACATCCGACGTGCGCCACGCGGGCTCGAACGCCACTGGGCGGAATGGATTGCCGAAGATGCAACGTAGAATCTGTGCTTGTTCCGCACGAGCAACGCTCAGTTCAGATGGTCCTTCGACCCAAGTCACGACATTTGCACTTTCTGAGGCCGCTTCTTCGATCTCGAAGTCGGAAGCCGCATACGCTGCGTGCGCAGCCATGCGTTTGATAGGGTGGCCTCTGATGGCGTTCCTTGCATCAATCGCACCGAATTTCGCTTCCCAACGCTGCTCGTCCGTCGCAAAGTCATCAACGAAGCGTTCAATCATCTCAACGGCTTTCCGACTTCGGTCATCCAGCAGTTCAGTCCAGATGCGGCGGGAGCACCAACAAGCGAAAAGACGTAACTTGCGTGTGGCTGCCTCAAGGAGGAATGTGCGCAGTGCTTCCCGCTGCGAGTAAGTGGGAAGCTCATCGACGAGCAGAACGATGTCGTGCCGAAGGAATTGAAGCATCCTCACTGAGTCTAAACACGTCAGCCACTCTTCTTCTGTCATCATCGCCGCGTCCTCCGCTACGAGTTCAGCGGCTTCCCACTCCATGCCATCCGCGCAGCTTCTCCGATGGCTTCGCTGAGTGTTGGGTGAGCGTGAGTGCAGCGGGCGATGTCCTCAGCGCTGCCGTGATACTCCATGATCGTCACGCACTCCGCGATCAGGTC
>JAKEEV010000165.1 GCA_022616395.1 Planctomycetia bacterium
CCGTGGTGGTCGCGGACATGGGAAACTCCTGGTTGTGATTGGTGAAACGATCAGTCGTCGCGTCGCGGAAGCTTGTTCCTCTTGCGAAGGTTGGTTAACCCATGCAGAATCTCGAACTCGCTCTGTGGAGCGCCATCCGCGCGAACCAGTCCAAGAAACTCGCCGCGCAGCTCCGGGTCTTCAAGAATGCGATCCACCGAGCAGTTATCTGGGTGTGCCTTGAGCATACCTCGGTAGACCTCGATCAACATCGGCTCCATGACGGGACTCCTTCTGCAAGGTTCTGGAAACTGTTCCTGTGGGGATGGAGAAGTTCGACAGTAATTCGGGGAAGCTTGCTGCTAGTCCTTGTTCTGCTTCACGCGGCTGAACTCGCCGATCGCTCTGGTGGGGTCGCGTTGTTCGGAGTAAGATCGCTGTCAGGTGCATCGACTGGGCACCGGTCATCGACGAAGCAGCGCGGTTGGCCCTGTGCTGCGACAAAGAGACGGAGGGTTTTATCAATACCTTCGAGGGCGACTTGGATGGCCGCGAGTTTGCGAACGATCGAACGCACTGGAGAACGATGTTGTTAGCGACGACTCTTTTCCATTAGTGATTTCCTCACAAGCTATTCCTCTGGCGTAAAACGTCAGATAGGATTAGAGGCATGATAGGCGCTAGCGCTGGCAGGTGTCAAGGGCGCCGGAAGGTCGCGACCGGGATCTTGCCCAGTTTCCGGGAGTTGTTTCCGAGCCGAAAGGCTTGGCCGAATTGAAGATACGCGAGCGGTATAGCCTGAGACATGTTTTTGCGCGTTTTCCACGGCATCACAGCCGTGGCCGATTTGTCTGTGCGCGTCTTGCCAGTGGCCACCCCGTTGTGAAGAAGGCGGTCGTTCTCGACCGCCTTCGCTTTTCGCGCTGCCAATTCGGGACACCGGTTCACACGGTGCGAAGACACCACGCGGCCTGGAAGTTGTTTCCAATCCATTCGCCTTCGCGGGACGGCGTGCCGCACCCCGTCGTTGACGACGAAGTGCGGGCACTGTCCGCCCCACCCAGCGACGTGATGCGCGTGAGCGATCGCGCACCGCCGCTAC
>JAKEEV010001187.1 GCA_022616395.1 Planctomycetia bacterium
CCGCGTGCCCTTCAGCGCCCCTCGCTCGTCCCACAAGCGAGCATCCTGTTTGTTTTGGGTTTTTCCATCTACACGGAGTTCACGCCGTTGCTCGTTGGGGTTGGCGGGGTGTCTGCACTGGTGGCCTGGTGGATGGGTCAGGCGTCTGCGAGGCGCGCGGCAATCATCATCGTCCCAATGCTGGCCGTGGCTCTCAACCCTGCTGCCTGCCTCGCAACGACAACCGTGGTGAAGCGGAGCAGTCAACTCGGTCAGCAGATCGCACTCCCGTTCGGCTTCGAGAAGATGCTGTGTTACGTCTGGCTGGACTTTGTCCAGATCCACGAACCGGGGTCGATTCTCACCGGTGGATTGAAAGCCGCATTCGTTGGGGTGTGCTTTGCGTTGGCGTTTCTCGGCTGGGCCAAGTATGCGCGTTCGGTTCTCTCACGCCGACTCGTACCCCTGCCAGCCCTCCTCACGCTCATGCTCTTACCGCTTGCTGTCGCAGTGGCCTTCCCGAATGCGCGTTACGCGACCTTCAAACTTCTCCTGAGCATCTCGCCTCTGTTTGTTCTGGGGCTGGCGATGTTCGCGAAATCCACAACGGGGTGGTTCGGTTCTGGATCGCGGATGTTGAAGCTGCGGCGAGTGGCAGTCGCGGCCATTGGGCTGTGGCTAATCTTTGATACTCTCACGTATCAGAGCAACCCACACCGCAGAGAACAGAAGGTGATGACCGCGGCGTGGAACAGTCCCGATCTGCGAGCACTCCTCGACCGACTTGGAACCGAATCGCCCTGTGATGTGGTACTGATCCTCGGGGATGGCGAAGACTCATGGGTACCCTCAGGCGCCTTGTTGTATCACGCACGCCAACACCGCATTCGCATCGAATCCCCTCGCCGATTGTGGCTTGAAAAGCTGGAGACATTCCCCACGCCCCAACTCCAGGCGACAGGCTCACCACCAGAAGGCTCTCTGCTCGTCGCACGACCGGAACTAGCTGGTTCGCGTTCCGGAGAGGAGCTTGTCCGCACCAATCTGTATGTGCTGCTCCGGGTCACCAAACAGTAATCCGAGTTCCCTTCCTCTCCCGGAATCAAGTCTCACATCGTTATCCCACGCAACCCGCGATTGCGACATCGACGCGGGAACCGACTTGGTGGCCGTCAGTGTTGGGACATTTCGCGGAGTGTCTCCACTTCCGCTTTTCTTGGCCGAGAATGTCATTACCAGAGCGATGATTGCTCCCACCACGAGCACAATGATCGCGACGAGCCTCAGAATCTTCATCCAGCTCCACGGACGCTCGCCCGACACCTTCCCGGTGCGTCCGTTGATGAGGATCTGAAACAGCTTCTCGTGATAGCGGTAGTTCGCGACCCACACCGGCAACAGACAGTGCTTGAAGGTCACACCGAGATACCGTGTGTCTGTCATCTCAATCCGTTGGTGGTCGCCTCCGATGTCTTC
>JAKEEV010000166.1 GCA_022616395.1 Planctomycetia bacterium
CCCTGATCCGACCTCCCCCCGCCACCCCCCTGCTTTTCTCCTCTTATCGTTTTTCCCAGGATTTGTGGGGTTTGGTCACTTTGCGTTGCAAAGAAGTGGCCTTTATCGTGTTGGTCTTGGGTTGTCAAAGACCACGTTCCAAACTCTCCCCCAACCGTTGATGGCTGGATCGTTAGGAGCATCATCGTTTGCGTTGTCAAAGACCGCGTTCCAAACCCATACCCAACCTTACCACAATAGTGTACATTAGTCAATATCAGGAGCACCCGCCATTCCGCCAGGGTGTATCCAGTTTTTCTTGGGTAACTCGCCACCCAGCCGGCTAACGCCGGCGGTTCGACGGGGCTTTGTCGAACCGCCGACGTTAGCCGGCTGGGTGTGGCCAAACGCGATTCCACCGACAATCCAGACCCTCACCCTCCAACTGACCCTTCACCTTTACCCTTGGCGCACTCACTCCCGGTCGGTATGAGCGAGTCGCCCGCGATGCCTGGCGGGTCAGGTCTGAGGGTCACGGATGCGCGTTCGGCCGATTGTCGCGTTCGTTGCGCTTTTTGCCATCCCGCTCCCGGCGTGTTTGCACGTCCAGAAGGTGCCCAAGTCCCCCACTCCACCAGACGAAGGCAAGATCGCGGCTCGGGCCGCGGATGGATCGCCGACACCGCCTCGAATCCTCTTCGCCGAACTCCCATCCCGCCCCGGCGCTGTGGTCTTCACCAATCCGCAGCCAAAACTCGGGCCGAGTGCAACCGCGCAGAAGTCCCCGAACCCGGAACCAAAGACCGCACAGCCGGTTCAGCCGATCGCCACGGAACCCGGTCCGTTCCCAATTGTTCATGTGGCATCCCCACTGCCGGAAGCGCCGCTTGTCGCCGCGATGCGAGAATACGCCGCCGGTCGCCCCGAACGAGCCATCGAGTTACTTCGACCGCTCGACAAGTCGAACCAGGACGCGATCCTCGCGCTGTTGCCGATCCTCAATCGCCTGGCGACTGCCGACCTGGCGAACGATCCTGTAACGGTCGCGATGCTCGTGGATCAACTCCACTCGGTCACCGCTCGGCTGGAATCGCGTGCGGCGCTGCGGATCGACAAGGTGGCGTTCTGCAAGGATGTGTTGGGCTTCGGTCGCTTCGTTCCGTGGCCGGACAATCACCCCTATCGCCCCAATGAACAGGCTCGGCTCTACCTCGAAGTGCGAAATCTCGTCAGCCAGCCAACGAATGACGGCTTCGTCACACACGTTCACGCCGCGGTCGAAATTCGCAACGCCAACGAGCAACTGGTCGAACAGATCGACCACTGGCGCAGAAGAGTCCCGGTTGTGAAATTCGATAAGCAACTGCCCAGCCGAACTCCGCTCCACGACTTCCATGTGCTTTACATCTTCCCCGTCCCGGCAACTCCAGGCGTCTACACGATCACGGTCGAACTTCGCGACTCCACCGGCCACCGAACGGTCAAGAGCAAGCCGACTCAGTTCTGTGTGGCTGGGTTGGTTCACTCCGTGACTGCGAACAGTCGGCACGCTGACGGGCGAACGCAGACTCCATAACCTGAAACGAATGGCATGAGCGACTCGGCTCACAACTTTTCACTTTGAACTTTGACCTATGTCCAACATCTTCTTTCACGCTGGTACTGTGACTCGCGAGGAGCGGGCGAAGCTTCTCAAGCAGACCGGGGCAACGATCTGGTTTACCGGGCTGTCAGGTTCGGGGAAATCGACGCTGGCGGTCGCTCTGGAACAGGTGCTGATTCAGCGCGGGCACGCTGCGTATGTGCTCGATGGCGACAACATCCGCCTCGGGCTGAACGCCGGGCCCAAGATCCTGACCGAAACACGCTCCTACGCCGACGAACAGGCGAAGCGGTTCGGGCTGGGCTTCTCCGCGGCCGACCGCGAGGAGAACATTCGCAGAATCGGTGAGGTGGCGAAACTCTTCGCGGACGCGGGGCTGTTCGCGCTGACGAGCTTCATTAGCCCCTACCGCAAGGATCGAGACGCGGCCCGCAAGATTCACGAACAGAACAAAACCGGCCCGATGCCGTTCATCGAGGTGTATCTGAACACCCCCCTCGAAACGTGTGAACAGCGAGACCCGAAGGGGCTATACAAACAGGCACGAGACGCGGTCGCGGCCGGCAAGGGAATGGGCTTCACGGGTGTGGATGACCCCTACGAAGCCCCTCTGAACCCAGAACTGACCTTCGACGCCACGACTCAGACAGTCGAGCAGGGCGTCGAATTGGTATTGGCGTATCTGGAACGGAAGGGACTTTTGGGCTGAATCGTGAGCTAGGCAGGTGGCCTGAGTTGCATGTTGCTTTTCAACGAGCCGCGACCGCAAGGGAGCGGTTAGCGTTTCCCGCTCCCTTGCTAGTAGTTTCAAGATTGCCAGTTTTGCGAGCCTTCGGCTCGCAAATCCCCTCCTTGAAACTACTGGCACGGTCGCGGCTCGTTGAAAACTTACAAACCTCTGTGGCCCAGTGCTTAGGCGTCAGCCCGACGGTATCGAGCCGTCAGGCCGACGGTGCGTCGTCAATTACCGTCGGGCTGACGCCCCGACCCGCGCACGATTTTGACGCGCTGCGCGGATGCGCCGCATGGCGCGGGTGGCGCGGATGCGCCAGGGTGCGCGGGCTAACTTTGGGCAGCATTTCTTTCTTACTTTGCTTCCCCTGTTGACCCGCTCTATTTTCGCTATTCCACTACAAATAGCGCAGTCGGAGCAATCGCGCAGCGAACCGGAAAATCCCCCGATTTTCACTCAAGCCGGCTCAAGGCGTGCTTGAATGTGTTCCGGGGCCAACGTAGAGTTGTCCCGAATTGACTCGCAGGTCCGCACTTTCGCCGGACCTGCCTCGCGTTCAGACAAGCGCGAGACTTTGCCGCAAGGGCCCACCAACCGGATCATCGGGTTGACCATGCCGGCCACGAAAACACACCGAACCGCCGAGCACCCAACCGAAGGGTTCCGCTTGGCGTTTTTGCCGACCATGCTCCACCGGCCAGCGTGCATCTATTTGCCCACCGACTACCAACCGCTCTACGCTTACCCCCTCGTCGTGTTGTTTCACGCCAACGGCCAGAGCGAAGACCACACCGCCCGGCTTGTGCCCCTGCTCAGTCGCCGAAATTACGTTGTGGTGTGTCTGCGCGGACCGGTTCAGCTTGGGTTGCACTCCGATGGCCGACCCTGCTTCGGCTGGGCAAGCATTGAGTCCGCGAAACGCGATCTGGAATTGACTCTCCGCCACGCGACCACCCAGTACAGCGTTCATCCCGACCGTGTGTTCCTCGGCGGTGCGGGTGAAGGAGCAACGCTCGCGCTTCAGTTGGGGCTTGCGTACCGGGATCGAGTCGCGGGCGTGGTGGCTCTCAACGGGCAGTTGGTCAAGGGCCGAATTCCCGCGAACGAACTGCGGGTGTTTCTCGCTCACGGGATCGCCAACCCGGTCGTGCCGTTCGCTGAAGCCCGGCGCGCTGCGGCCCGACTGAGCGCTGCGGGCGCTGTGGTTCGAGTTCACCGCTTCGCCACTTCCAACCGCATCCACCCGGACATGCTCCGAGACGCCAACCGCTGGATCATGACGCAAGTCACCGGCAAATCCGAAGGCGAGTGAATCGAACGCAAGCATCAAAACACGCGACCCCGGCTTCTGGCCGGGGTCGTGGCATTTCTGATTCATGCACACTTGCGAAGTCGGAAGAACTCGAATCCTCACTTCACCCACGGGGCGAGGCGCTGCCACATCGCCCAGAGTTTCGCCGTGAGGGTGCCGGCTCCGCCCGCGATGCACGAGACCACGCGCCGGAACGCTCGCGATGCGCCCGCGGGTACATCCTTCGAGGCACACGAGCCGGCCGCGGTCTTCAAGTGCTCCTTCGCTTCGCGGAACGCTGCCACCTTTCCCGCTGGGCCGGCTTGCTTCACCATCACCACCGCTTCCGCCATCGCCAGAATCAGGCGCGTGCTATCGGGAACCGTGACCGTGTCCACGCGGGCGATGTGCGCCACTGCTTCTTCCGGTTGACCGCTTAAGGCCAGATCAAGAGCCAGCCACGCGCGGAAGTCGGCAAGGATGTCGTCCGGTCCGCCCAGTTTCACAGCGGCCCGGCAAACGTCCACCGCGCGTTCGTCCTGATCGAGCATCCGATAAGCCAGAGCCAGCGGGCGGAGCATCCACGCTTCCACCTTTTCGCGGTCGCGCCAGTCTGCCAACCACGCGCTTGCCATCGCGTGATGACCCGCGGCCACAAGAGCTGCACCCGCGCGTGCCCAGGCCACGTCATCCGCGCGCAACAGTTCGCTGTACTTCTGCGCGGCGCCCTGCACGGACTTACCCGCTTCGGCAAGCGCCCACAGATACGCCAGCACCACCTCGCGACCGGCCGCGGGGTTTTGCGTGAGCAGTTCGGGTAACCGGTCGGCCACGGTATCGGGCGAACCGGCCGTTACTGCTCGCTCGGCCCACAGCCCGGCGAGTTCCGGGTTCGCATCCACCGCGAAGGCCAGTTCCTTCAACTCGTCGGTGAGCTTCGTTCCCCACCCCTCTGCATCGAAGGCCAGAATTGCCTCTCGAAGCGTTCCCCGCGTGACTTCCATCTCGGCCGCGAGCGTGCGGAAACGGGCAATGGCCGATTCATAATCACCCTGCCGACACGCGATCTGAACCGCGCGCACGCGCACCATCGGGCTGTCGGCGTGTTCCTGAAGCGTATGGAGCGTGCGAGCGGCCGCGGCCATGTCGCCCGCCGCGAGTTGCTCGGTGATGAGATTAAGACCCGCTGCGTCGAACGCTGGATCAAGTTCAAATGCCTTCTGGAAATCCGCAAGCGCTCCTCGGCGATCCGCGACACTCCGGCGTGCTTCTCCACGATAGATGTAAGCGAGTGGATTGGTCGGTTCGAGTTTCACGAACTGCTCGGCCGCGTCGAGACAATCGCGATGCCGACCGGTTGCATCGTACCACGCGGCCAGTTGTCGCCAACCCAGAGTGAAGTTGGGCTGTTCGTTCACCAACTGCCGCATGAGCGAAATGGCCTTCGCGCGGTCTCCGCGCCGCGCTTCCACCCACGCCGCTCGTCCACGCAACTCCACCGGCAGCGGTTCACCAAGTTCGGTGGGCTTGCACGCAACAATCGCTTCGTCAAACCGACCGGCCAGAGCCAGTTGCTCCGCCTTGCAATCGTGACCGGGCATGAACTTCGGATACGCCTTGATGACCGCCTCCACCGCGCGCAACCGATCACCCGGCTCGGCTTCTTGCCCTTCGGAGGAATCAATCCAGTAGATCGGAGCCCACGGATGGAACGGTCCACCGCTTTGCCACGACTCACGCAGCACGCGCGTCGCTCGATCTTCCCAACCTGCTTCTTTCATCTCATTCAGGGCGGCCTGAACGGGAAACGCCGACTGTCCCGGTCCCTCGCACACTTCGGCGAAGGCACGAGTCGCGGTCTCGGCATCATCCACGCGACAGGCCATCTGAATTTGCTTCACCGCCACTTCCGGCCCCGCGGCATGTTCCTGAAGCACAGCCAGCGCTTGCCGTGCTTCTCGAAACTCCTCATCTGCCAGGTGCGCGTCAAAGAGAATCGCGGCCGCCGGCGAGTAACCGGGGCTGATCTTCAACGCTTCGCGCAGGTCGCTCTTTCCTCCGTCGCGGTCGCCGGTCTGAAGTTTCGCCTCCCCGCGCATTGTCCATCCCGTTGGATGGTGCGGTTGCAGTCGAACGAGTTCAGAAGCCGCTTCGAGATAGTTCTGAGATCGGCCGGTCTCGTTGTACCACTCGGCAAGCTGATGCCAGCCCCACACATAGGTAGGATCGATGGAAACAAGAGCTTGCATCGGCGGAATCGCAGCCGCGAAGTTTCCGCGACGAGCCTCCACCCACGCCACGCGCCCTTGCAACACAATCGGGCGCTCCTCCGCGAACTCCGGAGGCTGAGCGGCTTCAAGTGCCGCGTCGTAGCGGCCCATCTCGGCGAGCCGCTCGGCCTTCAGGTCGTGAGCTTCGATGTTCTTTGGTTCCAGAGCAATCGCCCGGTCAAGCGCGACCAGCACTTCCTCGTTGTGGCGCGGATGGTGAAGCAATCGCGCAAGGCGCAGCCAGACGCGAGGGTCGCCGGCCCGGTCGCGTGTGAGTTCGCGCGTGAGTTCCGCCGGTTCGTCTGGCGATTCCAGTCGTTCAGCCCACATCTGAACGGCGTGCCAGGCCCAGTCGTAACCCGGTTCCAACTTCACGGCAATCTTGGCGCGGTCGAGAGCTTCGCGCGATCGTCCAGCCTCCCAGAGCCGTTCAGCCAGGAAGCCGTGTGCCAGAGCATCGAGCGGATTGCGTGCAATCGCCCGTTCGAGAACGGTGATCGCTTCTTCCCGCGCATCGGCATCGTCGAGTGCATCGGCCAGTTCGCGCGCGGCCAGCGACCAGCCCGGAGACACCACCGCCTGACGGAGTGCATCGAGCCTGCCGTCAGCGTTACCCATCGCATGACACACTTGAGCCAAATCGAGCCAGAGCTTGCCCAACAGCGGGAATCGCTCCGCTGCTTCGCGTGCTAATGAGTGTGCTTCATCCAACCGAGCCAGCCCGGCCATCTGCTGAACGACTACCGACCACGCGTGCCACAAATCCGGCCGGGCGTCGAGAATCGCTTCGAGTTCTTCGAGCAACTCGGTGTGGTCTTCCGGTTCGCCGTGAGCTATGAAGACCTGGTGAGCCGTGCCAACATAAGCAACCAAACCTTCTCCGGTGTGAGGTTGGCGACGCAATTCTTCGGCCACGAAATCCAGAGCCTCGCGCTTCTCCTGACGCCCGCGACTGAGCTGAACAAACTCCGCGATCAGTGGTTCTTGATCGATGTTCGCTCGAAGCGATTCCCGAATGGCGGCAAGTGCCTCGTCAGTGCGATCAGCGCGCTTGTGAACTTGAGCGAGAACCGAATAGTACCAGACGTGTCCTGGTTCAAGCTCGCCAGCGCGAGTGACTGCTTTGAGTGCTTCGTCGGGGTTCTTGCGATCTGCGAGTACCAGCGCACGCTGACGAAGCGCCCACGCATCATCCGGGCGTTCCGAGAGCATGTCGAGAATGGCTCGGTCGGCGTCCGCTTCCGGGTCGCCGGAAAGAAACTCCGCGCGAAGCTTCAGTAGCGGATAGTGGTGCGGGAATCGCTGACACAACTGAGCCAGATGGGTGCGCGCGGCCGAACGACCATCGGTGTCGGCCAGTAACACTGTCAGCGTACGGTGAAGTTCGACCGACAGCGGTTCGAGCTTGATTGCTTCCAGATAGTGAGCGCCTGCGCTGGCAAGGTCCGGCTTGACGCGAGCAACGCGTGCCGATGCCTTGTGCCAAGCAACCGGCTGCACGAGTGACTTCGCGCTTGCAAGATCGGCTTCCGCCAGGTCGAATCGCCCGCCGGCAACGTGACACTCAGCCCGGAACAGTAACAGATCGCCCAGCGCCTGCTTCGCGGCCGGGTCACCTTCTGCCTTCTGACCTCTGTCCTCTGTCTTCTGTCCTCTGTCTTCTGTCTCCTGAAGTTTCTTGATGGCCTGATCGACCGCGACCAGAGCCTGGTCTGGTTCGTCGCGGTCCATGAGTGCGTGGTAGAGGGCGCGTGTGGCGGCGGGGACGGGTATCGTGGCTCGTCCGGCTCGTTGCTGGAACAAGCGGAGTGCTTCGGGAACTTGCTCAGTCATCAGAGCAGCACGGAAGTACGCATCCGCGAACTGATCTTCGCGTTCTTCCAGCGCACAGGCGAAGCGGTAGAGTTCGGCCGCGTCATCGAACTGCCGGTGTTCCCACCACTGAGTCGCGAGCAAGTAATACCCGGCCGCGGCCATCGGCCGGTTTCGGATGGATCGCCGAAGGAGCTGTGCTGCGTCCTCTTGGCAGTGCGGAAGCGGCAGAAGGGCTTGCGCGAGCGTCTGAGCCACCATCGGCTCGGTGTCGAGTGGCGCGCCTTCCAGTTCCAACAGCACGAGGCGCTCGGGCATGCGGTTGAGTTCACGCAGCACGTTGGCCTTCGACAACACCCACGTCGATTCGTGCGGGTGCTTAACCAGAAGCGCGTTGTAAAGTTCCAGGAGCTTCAGCGGGTGGCCATCGTAACGAGCCAGAGCCAGACTCGCGAAGGTCGTCAGCCAGTGATCGGGGAGTATTTCTCGCATCACTCGCAGCGCGGATTCCGCCGCGGCTCGGTCGTGCGCCAGTAGCGGCTTCTGCACTGCATAAAGCATTTCGCGCGCGTCTCCGTCCACCAAAGCCGGCAAGCCATCGAGTTTGCTTGCCTCGGCCATCGGCACAACGATCAGACAGCGTGGACCGAACGGGGCGAATCGCTCGCAGAGCGATCCAACAGGAGCATCGACCGGCCGGCGGTCGATGCCATCGATCACGGAGACGGACCCGCGAATTGCATCCGCGCTGATACACAGACGCGGTTGCGAGAATCCAGCTTCAACCAGCGTGATGATGAACGGCACCCGCCGCGCGATCAGAGCCACGGCCACTTCCAGCGAGAGCGTACACTCGCGTGCGATCCAGCCGGCCTGTTCGGCGCGCTGGCGCTCGGCCGCATCCGGTAACCCATCCGCGGGCGGCCCACCATCCGCTGCTCCGGGCAGAGTGTGATTCCAGAACTTCGTCAACAACTCGTACACCGTCGGCACCGCCCGACCCGGCGGAAACTCGATCTTGATCGTGTGCCTTGGCGAGCGGGGGGCGTCAGCCCCCTGATCCTGATCCTTCGCTGCATCAGGGGGCTGACGCCCCCCGCTCGCCTCCAGTCGGTCCGCGAACTGAGTGTAGAACTCGTCTTTCACTTCGCGGGCGAAGCGGGCGGCGGAGGGGAAGTCGCCGAGGAAGTAGGAGGAGTCCGCTCGGCGAGCCGAGAGCCACTTCGCAACGTCCGGTTCGATCATCGGAGAGAGTTCGGCGTAGCGTTCGAGCGTTCGGCGGGCATCGGTGTAGTGACCGAGGTCTGTTTGAAGGGCGGCCAGTTGAGCCGCGACAAGTCCACTCTCCAGGTTCTTGTCGGCTTCAATGAGGAAATCGAGAGCTTCGCGGTCGCGTCCTTGCCGCATAAGCAGATGAGCCACCGATTGCACGCCCGGACGGAACCACGGGTGTAGTTCCAGTGATCTCCGCGCGACAACAAGAGCCTCGTCGAGCCGGTCAGCGAACTCGTAGACGCTCGACCGCTCGATACACGGCCACGGCCGGTTGGGTGTGATCTGGTCGGCTTTGTTCAGCAAGCGCTCGGCACGGTCGAAGTCGCGTAATCTCGCCGCGATGAACCCGGAGAGAGCCACCCAGTCTGCCTGCAACTCGGGAGGCGAGTCCGACCAGTCGAGGTGTTGTCGCATAAACCGCCAGGTTGAGAGCGGGCCGAAGCGTTCCATGCGATAACGCGCGTGGTAGTAGATTGCTTCCGGGTGGGCGGGTGTGGCTCGGAACGCGGCCAGATGGAGTCGTCGGCCCAACCGAGGAGCGGCCAACTGGATCGCCAACCGTCCACCGATCAGCCGCGCGGGTGTCCCGGACCATTGGCGAAGCGATCCCAGCGCGCTGGCCGCCTCGTAAGCCTGGCGATAGTGCCCCCGGCCATAGAGTTCGCGAATGTGAGCCAAATCGACGGGTGTGATTTCCATGCAGCGTGTCCGAAAGTCAGAAGCGAAGGGGTGAGAGGGAACAAAGAGTAAAGACCCAGCAGGGGCACGGGAAGAGCCTCGACGAAACGCCAAGGCTCACGGGCACGGATCGCGTTTTGTCGTGCCCGTGCCCCTGCCCGTGCCCGATTCTTCGTCTTCTTCTGTGACCCCGCCTGGCTTCGGGTGCTTTCACCCCTTCTCTTGGAAAGATTCCGCCAGGGGGCCAATCTGGCTGAGAATGTTCCCCATCTGGAGGAGCCGCATTCCGTAGCGGTCCAAAAACTCCGACAACACGAACTCGTCGCTCAGGTCGTCCGATTCGGCCGCGAGTTTCTCAGTCAGTTCGCGGACCAGCGACAGGTAGGCGCGCTCCAACATCGGGAGCACCTGTTTGCAGAGCGCGCCCAAGCCCGGAAACTCCTCGTTCCAGCGAGCCAAAAACGCTCGCATCCGATTTGCGCTGTCCTGGCTGGCCAGTTGCGCTTTGACAAGCGCGAGCTGTTCTTGCTGCACCGCGAGCAACTGACGCAGCAGATCAGCCAGTTCGGGCGAACCGTTGGGTGGCTGAGGCACAGTCAAGATGCCGGGAGTCACGTACAGTGGAGCAGTCATGATGGACGACTCGCCTCACAACAAGGAAGGTAGTTGGGATTATACAGATCGCGTGGGTTGAAAAGATGATCGGGGCGCTGAACAGACCGAGAGGAAAAAACGAGCAAGCCGCCCGGTTGGGGGAACCGGGCGGCTTGCGGGGGAAGGAGGCAAACCGGATGCGGCGGTCGTTGTTTTGGGGCCGCCGGACCACTGTCGCTGGGTTCTGGGGAGACCCGCTTCGACACTTCCTCACTATCGCATGGATCGTGCCAGAGCGACCGCCGATTCCACCACCGCGGCGTAATTCGTTATGAAATCAGCGGATAACAATTGTGGATTGCAACCAAAGACGCCCAGAATGCTCGGAGTTGGCTTGTGGAGCGTGTAATTTCCCCGCTCCGCGATGCAACTTTTACCTGTAAGGTTTACTCACTTCCGAAAACGGCAACACCCGCCACGGTGGGGCAGCAAAGGAGTTTGTGGTTGTGGGAAGCAACCCAGCCGGCGGTCGCCCGCGGGTCGCC
>JAKEEV010001188.1 GCA_022616395.1 Planctomycetia bacterium
CCGGAAGCACTCTCAACTTCGCCAACCTCAATCCGGGCGGCGGCGTTGTCGAGACGACAATCACCGGAGCGGGGACGCTCTTGCTCAACGGCCTGAGCGAGGATGGAATCTTCGTTCGCGCCGACCACAAGGTAAAGAAGGTCGCCCAAGTCGGTTCACCCGGTGCAGTCGCGGGTGTTGATCCGATGGCGAAGAAGCTCACGCTCACCGACGCCACGGCCGAATGGGGTTACTTGGGGAACGGTGCGGACAATCTCGCTCTGCGTGTCATCAACAACGGCGGGAAATTCCACCTTGGCAGTTTGGATCCAGTCTACGGCGCGGCAGGTCGGGCGCAGGTTACCATCACGATGACCGGTGGCGATGTGAACACACCGGCGTACACGCAGAGCATGGGCACCGCCAGACTCGAACTCATGAGTGGTTGCGTCATGGACGTCAGCGCCACCAAGGGCGCTCTGGTCAGCAACGGCTACGTCTGGATGATGGGGAACACCGACCTCGCGGCTGAGGCCCAAACCACGACAATCAAGGGTACCTACACGATGACCGGAGGAAGCCTGGGGTTCCCGTTCCCAATCCAGATCGGCGACAATTACGTGTTCGGGAAGTTCAAGGTTGATGGGAACGTGAACTGGTCTGGAGGGACATATGTGCCCGGTGTCAACTGCGCAGCCAATCAGGCGGGCGAAGCGCACCGGTGGATTATCACTGGCACGATGACAGTCGATGCCAGCGGGCAAAACAAGCCGAAGATCGTCCCCACCCCCCAATTCCTCCCACCGGGCCAGCAGCCGAACGGAACCTGGAACGTCATCGTCCCAGAGGGTCAGAACGCAAAGGTCGAAGGCGACACCCCAACCGTCGAAGCTGGTTGGATGATTGAGCCGATCATGGAGCAGGGGGTGAAGAAGGGTTACAAGGTCAAGAAGTGACAGAGTGCCTGTGGATTGTGACGATTCTTGGCGATGTGCCAGTGGTAAGAGTGGGGACAGCTTCACCCACTCAATCCCATTGTAGTTCGCCCACCAGCGCACAATCCAAAGGCACACCTTCCGTAAACTGCTTTCGGCTCGATTTTCCTGGATGCCCATCGGAGGAATAGCCCGTGCGAATCCTCATCGTCCTAGCGCTGGTCGGTCTTTCTCTGACCTCGTTGCAGTCAGATGAACCGAAGCCCAAGCCACCTCAAGCGGTGCTGCCTGTTGGCGACGACTTCGTCCCGAGTGCTTACCTCGGTCGGGTTGTCAACGTGACCGAGGAGACCGTGACTATCAAGCCGGAGGGTGATCTGAAAATCGGGTCGATCTCGTTCCATCCCGATGGAACCATCAAGGAGGAGCGGCTCTACATTCAAGATAATACCAAGCCTCCTCAGACTTTCGTGTTCAGCGACGGACTCCATTGGTACAACGGCACCTTGCCTGCCGCTCGCCGGGCTGGGCTGGTTCTGACACCACACAGCGGACTGCACAAGATTTCCGACCTCAGACCGGGAGATTTCGTCTTCATCAATTCCTACCGTCGCCAAGGAATCGATTACTGCGCCGAAATCCTAATCCAGCGGCGTCCGGGTGGACAAGTGCCCCTGACCATCGGCGACGACAAACTGCCGGTAAAAGACCGCATCGCCACTGGGTACAACGACGCCCAAGCGCGAGAGGAGATGATGATCGCGACGTTCAAGCAGTTCGGCTTGCGTCTCTCCCGCTGACACCGACGGAACTGCTTTCGGATCGAATTCCTGGACGCCACGAGGAGGGAAAACCGTGCGACTACTTATGGTGTTGGTATTGGTTAGTCTGCCAATCGCAACGGCTCGCCCGGCGGAACCAGAGAAGAGACCTGCTCCGAAGCCGGTCGGCCTCGATTATTACCCCCATGTTTACTCTGGCCGGGTCATGCTTATCAACGAGGAGGTGATCATCATCAAGCCGGAGGGGGATCTGCGAACCATGCCGACCTCGTTTCATCCCGACGGGACCGTCAAGGAGCAGCGGCTCTACGTCCAAGACAACACCAAGCCGCCAAAGACCTTCACGTTCAGTGACGAACTCCTCCTCCACAACGGCACACTGCCCGCTGCTCGCCGGGTCGGGTTGCATGTGTCAGCGCCGACCGGACAGCACAAGATTTCCGAGGTTCGATCCGGAGATTTCGTCTTCATCAATAGCTGGCGCGGTAAGGGAATCGAATATTGCACGAGCATCCAGATCCAGCGCCGACCGGGTGGGAAAGTGCCACCGGCGCACTGGGACGACAAGACGACCTACAAGTACCGGATCGACACCCAGATGAACGCTGAGCAAGCGCGAGAGGAGATGATGATCGCGACGCTTCGCCGGCTCAAAGTCCTCGCTCCGTAAGTTGGCGCGGCAAGGCAAAGTTTCGAGTGGCGTGCTTTTCTGCACGCGGCTCTTCTCGGGTGGTCGCACTCTCTGAGTGCAGCCACCCGATTTTCGTTGCACGCGCGGAGGGGAGTGGCGACATGATAGGGGTATGCAAGTTGTCGCCGCTCTCTGTCGCGAACTGACCCCCGACCGCCGTTCTGACGGCGAATTACTGAGCGCGTTCATCTCGGGTCGTTCTGAAGACGCATTTACCGAACTCATTCGCCGACACGGGCCGCTTGTGTGGGGAGCGTGTCGGCGATTGCTTCCTGAACTCTCCGACGCCGAGGACGCGTTCCAGGCCGCGTTCCTCGTTCTGGTGCGCAGAGCACGCAGACTCACAACCAGCGCGGCAGTCGGACCGTGGTTGCATCGAGTCGCGGTCTGGACAGCGCGCAACGTGCGAAGAAAGAACGCTCGTCGACTTGCTCGACAAACACCACTCCCCGATTCACTCCCCGGCCCATCGACCGACGCCGATCTTCAAGCCGATATCGATTCCGCGCTGCTTTCGCTCCCCGCACGCTATCGCGATTCCATCGTGCTCTGTCACCTGCAAGGCTACACGCGCCGCGAAGCCGCCGAACGGCTCGGCTGCGCGGAAGGCACGCTCTCCTCGTGGCTCAGTCGCGGACTGGCGAAGCTTCGCTTACGCCTGCGCACTCTCGATCCGACTCTTCCTCTGGGCGCGACAATCAGCGTACCCGCGCTCCTGGCCGCGAACACCGCGCGAGCCGCAACCGCCTCGAGCATCGCGGGAGGAGTTGTTCCTCCGGCTGTGTCTACTCTTGTCGAAGGAGTTCTGCACATGTTCTGGATCAAGAAAGCCACCGCCGCGAGTTTCGCGCTTGTCGCGGTGTTCGCAATGGGCATCGGCGTTGGCTTCGGCACTCGCACGGAATACGTCTCCGGCGGTGATGGGCAAGAGAAGATCGCACCAGACCCGAAGGCGAAGGGAGAGAAGAAAGTACAGCAACCGGTCGCGAGGGATTTCGACAAGGAGATCGAGGACACTCAGAAGGAACTCCAGACGTTGAGGATAAAGAACCTCGAAGCTCGACTGGTTGTGGCGAATTTGAAGGAGGTCGTCGAAGTCGAGAAAGCAAACGGGACTGACTCAAAATCTTACCGCGAGGCCGTTGCGGCATTGGCACAAGCCCAGCAGACAGCCAACAACATCACTGCCAGGTTGGAGGTATTCGAGGAAAGACTTCGCTCGCTGAAGGCAGCGAAACTCAAAGCAGACAAAGAGCAGACACCCAAGACTCACCCCGCGCTGACCGAGTTGTTCGGCAAACCAGAGGAACTCGAAGAACAGTTGCTGGAAGAAACCAGGAACGCGGAACGGGCATATGTGTTCGTTGCCCTGCAGGCACAACAACTGGAGCTTGTGAAGAAAACCGGCACGCCGGATGAGATCAAGCAGGCCCAAGCCAAGCTCGAACAAGCCCAGGCGACCGCCGCTGTCGCGCGTCATCGTGTCGAAGAACTCAAACACCTCGTCGCGGGCGCAAAAGCCGTGCGTGCCCCGCTGCTGAAGGCCATCGGAGTCTGTATCGAGGTGGTCGTGATCGCAGACGGGCTGTATCGCGTCCGCGAATATGGCCGCGAGGGGAAGTTCCTCGGCTCGGTCGTCGCCGAGAGCAGTGAGGCGCTCGAACTCATCATGACGCGCGCGATGAAAGACCCCGGAGGCCCGCGCGACCTGTGGATGACTGTTTCGGACGATCAAGACCCCTCCGCGATCCGCAAAGCCGCGGAAGCGTGCAAGAACGCGGGGTTCACCAAGCTCGCGATCAACGGCACGTTGCCCAAAGGCATCGAACTTCCGCTTGGGCTGCAGTAACGCCGGGCTTTCCCCTGCTTCCCCTTGTCGCTCGCTCAGTCGCTCACCATAATCACCCTACCCATGCGGCCTCATTGAATGAGGCCGCTTTCTTCTGTTTCCTGCGTTCGGCGAGGGTAGCGCGGGTGGGCCGCGCGAGAGTAGCCGATTCGCGAGGGGAAGTCATGTCGGACGCTGTCACACTCAAGACTCAACCGCGCAAAGAGACCGGCTCTCGTGCCGCGACCAAGCTCCGCAAGCGGGGGCTTGTGCCGGGCATCGTCTACGGCCACAAACAAGAGAACGTGCAGGTGGCCGTTTCCGCCGAGGAACTCGACCGAGCCATTCGCGTGCTTCACGCCCGCGTGCTCGATCTGGTCCTCGATGGCAAAGCCGAAACTGTCCTCATTCGCGAAGTGCAGTGGGACTACCTCGGCAAGCAGATGGTTCATGTGGACTTTGAACGGAAGTCGCGTTCGGAAAAGGTGAAGGTCACCGTGCCGGTGGAGTTGCGGAACTCCCCAAAGGTGACCGGCGGAGGCGTGCTCGACCAACCGCTCCACGTTTTGCACATCGAGTGCCCGCTCGGCAGCATTCCTGAAGCGATCCGCCTCGACATCACCAACCTCACGCTCGGTCACCCCATTCACGTGAAGGAACTGACTCTGCCTGCCGACGTGAAGGTGCTCGACCCACCGGAAGCAGTGGTTGTGCAACTGAAGTTGCCCGGCATGGAACCGACCGCGCCGACCACACCGCTTGAACCGGGCATCGGCCCCGAAGTGATCAAGCCGGAGAGAAAGACCGAGGAGGAAGCGGAAGAGAAGTAGTGTTGATTTGAGATTGAAGATTTGTGATTTCAGATTGAAGATTGCGAACCTGGTTGTCAGACCGACTCTCAAAAACAGAAAACGCAATCAACAATCACAAATCATCAATCATCAATCTGAAATCAACGGGCCATGCCATGAAACTCATTATCGGTCTGGGCAATCCTGGCTCGAAGTACACAGGCACGAGGCACAACATCGGGTTCGAGGTGGTCGATTACCTCGCCGCTGCGCCCGGTTGTTCGCCGTGGCGCGAGAAGTTCGAAGCGTTCGTCGCCGAGTTGAAGGAAGGCGATGAGACGGTGCTCCTGGTCAAGCCGCTGACCTTCATGAACCTCAGCGGTCGAGCCGTGCGCGCGATTCTGGACTTCTACAAAATGCCGGTCGAAAACTTGCTGGTGATTTGCGACGACTTCAACTTGCCGCTGGCGAAGTTGCGAATCCGAGCCAAAGGGAGCGACGGCGGACAGAAGGGTCTGCGGAGCATTCAGGAGCAGTTAGGAACGGACGCTTACGCCCGACTGCGAATCGGTGTCGGTGAGCCGACCTTCGGAGACGCGGTCGATCACGTGCTCTCGAAGTTCAAAGCAGGCGAGCGAAAGACAGTCGATGAGGCCGTCGCGACCGCAGCGCAAGCCGCGCTCACCTGGATTCGCTCCGGCGTCGAGTCCGCAATGAACAAATTCAACGCGGGCGAC
>JAKEEV010001189.1 GCA_022616395.1 Planctomycetia bacterium
AAAGGGCTTCCGCTCACGCCCGATCATCTCTCCGCCGCGACCGCGCTGGTCGCGCGCATGATTGGCACCAGCGCGCAGGAGGACAAGCAGATGCTCCGACAGGCGCAAATCGCCAAATACATCAGCCTGCTTTACGAGGACTCGTTCCAGGACTGGTGCAAGAAGCGGCACGCGGAATTGCTGGACATCGCGCGTCATGCTCTCGCGCTTCAGCAGTTCCGTACCGATCGAATGCCGCCGGGCGCGACGACTCTCGAAACTTTTGCGGACTTCCGCGACCAGGCGGGGTCTGGACTCAATCCGTCCCAGGCAGGATTTACCTTCAATGATTGGGGCCACGAGTATCTGGCCCGCTTTGACGAAGGAACAGTCCTGAGATTCCTGAAAGACCCCAAGACCAGCAAGGAAGTCCGCAATCTCGCTTTCGCTTACTTCGCGCCGGAAGACTTCCCGACGCATCGGATGCTCCAGGAGTTGATGATGCTCGACCCGATGGGCGCGGAACGGGATCAGATCATGGAGATTGCCACGCTGCTGTTGCCGTGGTGTCGCGACGGCAATTACGGCTGTCTGTTCGATGGCACAAGCAATCTTTCGCTCACGGGTAAAATCGCGCACTTCGAGTTGGGCTACATCCCGGAGTCGGCGAAGGAACTGAAATCTGCCGCCGGCTTTCTCATCACGAATCACGCGCGCAAGCACATCATCACGCTGCCGCGCGCGCTCAGGAAACGGAACGTGTACGAGGAAGTTGCCCGGTTCCTCGACATTCCCGGCGGGCAGGAAATCGTCCAGGAGAGCTACGCCCAGCTTCGGAAGTTCAATTGCTGGAATATCTCCATCGTACAGCAGTACGCTCGGTTCAAGCAGTCGCGCATCCGCTCGGCCGTGTTCGGGAACTCGCGCCAGTTCTACATCATGCGGCAGAACGACAGGACCGACTTGGAGGACATGTCGAAGGACATCGCGCTCCCGGAGGTCACACAGCACGCGATTATGAATTACGCGTTGCCCGATCATCAGCCCGGCCAGAAATACGCGCCTTTCACTTACTTCCACACCGATTCCGTGCGGAACATTTGCGGCACGGCTCACAACATCGCGTCGCCGGAGATGCTCTATTGCAGTTCGTCCAGCGGCGAGCATTTCGATAAACGCGCCCGTGAACTTCGCGCCAGCCGCAACATTGTCGAAGGCATCATCGCTCACGCGCAGCGTGACGATGCGACCGAAGAAACCAAGAACCACTCACTCGTATGAATCTTC
>JAKEEV010001190.1 GCA_022616395.1 Planctomycetia bacterium
AACAAGAAGAGGAGAAAAGCAGGGGGGTGGCGGGGGGAGGGGGCGCTTCAACACCCCGAAACGAGAACTGCTGACCCAAGCAGACACCCCTGGAAACTACTGGGATCGTGTTGCAGGTTTACCATGTTTGGTTTTGGAGTTGGTTACGTGAGAAAGCCCCCTCACCCGCCGTTACGACTCTCGCGAGGCGAGAGTCTACGGCGACCTCTCCCCGCAGGAGCGGGGAGAGGTGGGGCTTTTGCCCATGTCGTGTAGCTAATCGAATTCGCAACAACCCCACCTCTCCCCGCTTCTGCGGAGAGGTCGCCGCCGCGAAGCGCCTCGATAGTGAGAGCGGAGGGGAGGGGGGTGTTCTGAAAAACTCAACTCGCTCACCGAACATTTCGACAAAGCAGGCCCATGACCACGTCACGAAGCACAGACGGTTCGATGGAAGCGTGTTTCCGCGTCCGCATCACCAGAGCGATCCCAGCTCGGACTAGCTCCGAGGCTCTTGTTCACTCGACTCGTGGATGTGTTAGAATGAGCAGTCATCTCGTGGCAGGAGGACCGTCGCCCAGCTCGGGTAGGACGAACGTGGCGATTTACTGATTCTCCCGGCAGTTACATATCTCAGAGCCCACGAACGCGACTCTTCCGTGCCCGAGGGAATGATGAACATTCACATTCAGTGCCCGCACTGCAAGAACCCAATCGAACTGGTCGATTTCTCCGCAGGTCAGGAAATCACCTGCACCTCGTGTGGATCGAGCTTCCGGCTGGAAGACCGAAGCACCGCGGCCTGGACCGGACCCGACATGACTCTCGGACGCTTCCGAGTCATCGAAGAGGTTGGTCGCGGAGCGTTCGGAACGGTCTTTCGCGCTCAGGACTCGCAGCTTGAACGAGTCGTTGCGATCAAGGTTCCTCGTCGATCCAACGTGGGCGAACAGCCTCAGGATCTGGACCGATTCCTGCGTGAAGCCCGCAGCGTCGCTCAACTCCGGCATCCCGGCATCGTCAGCATTCACGAAGTCGGCACGATGGAGGATACGCCGTACCTTGTGAGCGACTTCGTGGAAGGGGTCACGCTCGCGAACTACCTGACGGGATGCTTACCCACTCACCGACAAGCCGCGGAGATCATTGCCGCGGTCGCCGATGCTCTTCAACACGCTCACGCCACCGGGATCGTTCACCGAGATGTGAAGCCATCGAACATCATGATTCGCCCTGATGGTTCGCCCGTCGTGATGGACTTCGGTCTTGCGAAGCGCGATGCGGGCGAAATCACCGTCACCATTGACGGACAGGTTCTCGGAACGCCCGCGTACATGAGTCCCGAACAGGCCAGCGGGCAGTCTCACCGAGTCGATGGACGAAGCGATGTCTACAGCCTCGGAGTGGTGCTCTATCAGGTTCTTGTCGGTGAGCTGCCGTTTCGCGGAACCAAGCAGATGCTTCTCTATCAGGTTCTGCACGGGGAACCGAAAGCGCCACGAGCGCTCAATGACCGGATTCCGCGCGACCTGGAAACGATCTGCCTCAAGGCGATGGCGAAGGATCGCAACCGTCGATACGCAACCGCTGGCGAAATGGCCGACGACTTGCGCCGATGGCTCGCGGGGCGCCCGATCCTGGCCCGACCCGTGGGCCGACTGGAAAAGGCGTGGAGGTGGTGTCAGCGAAATCCCGTGATCGCCGCGTTGCTCGCGATAGTGTTCCTGTCACTCACTTCGGTCGCCGCGGTCTCGACGATGGCCGCGTTTCGGATCGACGAGGCGCGTGACCGAGCCGAAAAGAGCGCAACCAACGAGCGCGACGCGAACAAGGAACTGGTCAAGGCTCGCGACATCGCCTTCACGAAAGCGGAAGAAGCAAAGAAGGCCCAGCAGGAAGAGAAAGTCGCCCGCAAGAAAGCCGAAGATGCCGCCGACCAGACTCAGGAGCGACTCGGAAAGCACTTCGTGGAGAACGGCCAGCGCATGCTGCGCACCGACCCGTTCGGTTCGCTTCTGTGGTTCGCGGAAGCGGCGAAGTGGGATGGCGCAAACCCCGAGCGCGCCAAACTTCACCAGATGCGCACTTCTGCGTTCCTCAACCAAAGCCCGAAACTGGTTCAGGTCTTTCAAACACGTCAGGGTGGCGGAATCATTCGCTATGCGATGGAATTCACGCCTGACGGTCGCCGAATCATCACCACAACGGGCCGCGAAGTCTGTGTGTGGGATCACTCTACCGGCTCGTTGGCTTACGACCGGCACGAGGACGGGGGCTGGAACTGGAACAGGGTGAGCCTCCGTCGAGATGGTCAACGACTTGCCGTGGTCGCTCCTGATGGCTCGGTTCGCCTGTTCGATCCACGCACCAACAAGCCCATCGGAGAGCCTTTGCGAATCCCCTCCAAGATCGACGTCACGACGTTCTCCTCCAATGGGAGACGGTTGCTCTGTCAATCCTGGAGCAGCAAGCCCGGCCACTGCCGCGTGTGGGACGCCGAGACGGGAGAGGCGATTTCCCCGGTCATCGAACTGCCAAAAGTGGAGTTGACTTCCTCGGTGTCGTGTTTCCTCAGTCCGGATGGCCAGCATCTGACGATGGCAACCGAACGGTTCCAGCAGTTGCGAGTGGCCGCGACCGGCGCGATTGTGTTCGAGAAGAAGGACCCCAAGAGCGCGTCTCTCGTGTTCTCACCGGATGGCAAGCAGTTAGTGTTCCTCGGTCGAAGCAAACTTCAAGTGCTCAATCCGACCACTGGAGAAGAGCTTGTGACGCTTCATGAGGTTGGTCCCGGAGAGGCGTTGTACGGGCAATTCAGTCAAGACGGGCGGTTCCTGGTCGCTCACAGCGATAGTCGCGAGGTCCGCGTCTGGAACACCGGGAACTGGAAGCCAGCGTGCGACACGCTGCACTGTAATGACTCTGCCCGAGGATCATTCACGCCCGATAGCAAGTCCGTCGTCACTCGAAGCCGCACGGAAGTGGTCGTGTGGGACATTGCAACGGGCGGCCCGCGCACTCCTCCCCTTCCGATCTCGGGGAACCTCGACACCAGCGATGTGCTTGTCAGTCCCGATAGCCGACTGATCGCGATCTACAGCAATACCGAAGCCCGCATCTACGACGTTATGACCGGCGAACCTGTCGTGCCACTGATGGTTCACTCAACACCGGTCAGGATGATGAGCTTCAGCCCCGACGGGCGGTTCTTCTCGACCGGATGCGAAGACGGCCTGGTGCGTGTGTGGGATCTGTTGCCCGCACTGGAAGGCCCACCGAACGCGCTCGGGATCGCTCCGGTGATGGTGTCAACGAGAATGGATCGCATCGCCTTCCAGCCCGACGGCCTCAAGGCTCGAACGCTGGCCCTCGTTGCTGATCCCGGAATCCCTTCACCGGGAACGAACTCCCTGCGCATTCGAGACGGAGAGGGAAAAGAACTCGTTCCTCCAATCCGCCAGTTCGAACGCATCTCGACAGCCGCATTCAGCCCGGATGGGAAAAACGTCCTCACGCTGGGAGGAGAGACACTTCTTCCCAACACACCCGCTTCACTTGCTCCCATCCCGCTCGGTAGAGAAGCTCGCGTCTGGGATGCTGAGACCGGCAAACCGGTAACTCCTCCGCTCACTCACGGCACTCACGCGATCCAGGAAACTCGACTCAGTCCCGACAGCCGAGTAGCCGTAACGCGAACAGCGGATGGTCGCGTGCAGGTCTGGAACGCAACCACCGGCCGACCGCGTGGGGTGCCACTTCAGATTGAAGCTGCTCGCCTCAACGTGTGGTTCGGTGATTCTTTCACATCGGTTCTCCTGGCCGACGACCAGGGAACGGTTCAGGTTCCTCCGTATGGCGGCTATGGACCACCGATCAAACTCGCTCACGGTGGGCGCGTGCGATATGCTGCCGCCCGGTCGCTCCTCCCTCCCAGCGGAGGCTCGTCCCCGGTGATTCTCACCGCGGGAGAAGACGGACAGGTGAGGTTCTGGCACGCCCAAACGGGCAAGGAATTTCTGAAGCCTCTCAAGCACGATAGCCCGATCACGCACGTTGACATCTACAGCCTTGGGCAAGTCATCACGGTCTGCGAGGACAAGACCGTGCGGATCTGGGATGTCTTCAAGAAGGACGCGCCTGTCATTTCCCTGAAGCACGACAGCGAAGTGGTTGATGCCTCCTTGAGCAACGACGTGAGAACCATTCTCACCGTTTGCAAGGACGGCACGGTGAAACTCTGGGACGCGACGAAGGGAACCCCAAGCGACGTGCAGTTGAAGAACCCCGGCGTTGTCCGAAAGGCGAGGTGGTTCAGGCAGGGACTCCCCCGGCTCATTACCGTGGAAGACAAGACAGTCCAGCTCTGGAACGCTCAGACCGGAGAGAAAATCGGCAAGGGAATCGCTCTGGATCAGACGGTCGAGCAGATCACGTTCGATCACTCGTCCTCGGCATTCACTCCGCGAGTGCTGATTGTCTCCAAGTCCGGTCAAGTACAGACGTGGAACCTCGAGACTGGTGTGCCGGATGGTCGCCTGGTGCAACTGAAGCTGGAAGGCACCCAGATTGTGGAACTGGCATCCTTCCCCACCGGAAACAGGGCTGTCTCGGTCAACGGCACGCTCTGGAGTTGGGAGCCGGTGCGGAACCAACCTCCGAGTTCTACCAAACTCTCTCCGTTCATGACGAGTGCCCAGTACACACCCGATGGCCGGGCTGTGGTCACGTCCGCGAGTGATGGAACCGTGCGCGTCTGGGATTCCGGGACCGGTCAGATGCTCCGGGAACTGCGTGATGTGCAACCGGTGGACCGGGTCGTGCTCAGTGGAGATGGTCGTTATCTCGTGTCCCTCCCTGGCAGGAAGTTGTGGGAAGTGAACACAGGAAAAGAGCTTCCGGCCCTTCAGGGCCAACCGACCGGAGGTCGCGCGGTGTTCAGCCCGGATGGGGAGAAGTTGGTTCTATTCGGAGTATCCGCGCGAGTCTGGAGCGTGCAAACCGGTCAGCCGCTTACCGAGGAAATGAAGCACCCTCTTGAGTCGTCCCCAAAGAACTTCCCCATCACTGTTCCCATTCGCGAGGTGAGCTTCAGTTCGGATGGTCAGCGGATCCTGACAGTTGCCTTCGAGGAACCAAGCCGAACACCGGGCTTACCGCCGCCCAACAGACCACTCCAGGGCGAAGCTCGTGTGTGGAAGGCCACAACTGGAGAGCCGATCACTCTTCCTTTGCGCCACAAGGCGGGACCGGTGATGCGCGCCAGTTTCAGTCCTTCGGGAACTACTCTTGTCACGTCTGGAAGTGGGGAAGCACGCATCTGGGATGCAACCACCGGCCAGCCGATCACTCCTCCGCTTGCTTCCGCCGGAGCTTTCGCGTGCTACAGCCCGAACGGGCAGCTTGTCCTGACGGTGAGCGAGACTCGCTCTCGATACGTGGGTCGCGGAGCGTTCGCTTACCGCGCGCAGGTCTGGGAGAGCAACACCGGCCTTCCCGTAACCGCGCCGATTCTGACCGAGAGTAGCAGCGATGTCGCATTTAGCACGGATAGCCGGTTTGTCATTCTGGGAGGTCCCCAGCAAGTGCGCGTGATTGACCTTCGGCCTCCGGATCAACCACTGGAAGACTTGCTGCTGCACGCTCAGCTTGCAAGCGGGAGGAGCCTCGACATCTCGGGCGACTTTGTCATCTATCCCACAAGCAGGCTGCTGGCGGATTTCCCGGCGCTGCGCAAACGCGATCGGGGTGCTACGCGCTTCGGTATCGGCGATCATCTGGAGTGGACGCGACGGGAAGCGTTCGCTGCGGAGGTCGCGCGCAACTGGTCGCTGGCTCGCGTATATCTCAATACCCTGATCGCGGCCAATCCCGATGATGTGACTCTCAGAGTTCGGCGCGCTGCGGTTCTGGCGGCACTGGAGCAGTGGGAATCGGCTCTGACCGATTACAACACCGCGATCGCGCGCGGAATCAATGACGGCCCCCTCTGGCACCAGCGCGGGCAGGCGCTCGCGGCTCTGGGGAAGTGGAAAGAAGCTCTGGAGTGCTACACGAAAGCTCAGGAACAGGGAGTCAAGGACCGCTCGCTCCGGTATCAGCGCGCGGTGGCTCATACCCGGCTTGGTCAGTGGGCGGAAGCGTCCGCGGAACTCGACATCCTTCTCCGCGAGAAGGGCGTTACGTGGGCGGCGTTCGAGTTGCAAGCGATTGTGTGCTTGAAGGGGGGGGATACCGAAGGCTACCAGAAGCTCTGCACGCGGATTCTCGCTCTGGGCAAGACCCTGGCTCCGACCGATCAACGGCCGGTTTTCCGAATCTGCGTGCTGGGGCCGAATGCATTCGCGGATTATCAACCGCTTCTGGGTCTCGCGGAGAATCGCAACGCGCCTCAGACAGCTTTGGGGTTCGTTCGCTATCGCGCGGGGCAGTTCGAGGAGGCGATCAAGAGGATTCCCCAAATCTCGCTCCCGGAGTACCTCGGGTTGACCGCGATTGAGTACGACTTGCTCGCGGCGATGGCCTTCCACCGTGCTGGAAACTCCGACCAGGCGAAGAAGATGTACGATCGCGCTCTCGAAACACTCAAGCGCGCCGAAGCGAACGGTAAACGCGGGGCACTCGACTTGCCGGACTCATTCAAGAAGAGCCGCCCGGTGCCGTGGGAACGGCAGCTCAGTATCGAGCTTCTGCGCGCGGAGTGTGATCGCGTACTGGCGGAAAAGTCCAAGTGAAACGCTTCGCTGGCCCAGGAGGACGGGCTTTCTCGGCCGTCTCAACAATTAGAGACGGCCGAGAAAGCCCGTCCTCACGGCGGAGTGCATCACGGCGGGGGTTCGACCTCACCGCCGGCGCGAGTGAACAGGCCGCGCAGGCGAGCTGGCGTGAGGGACTGATGCGGAATGAAGTGGACCGTTCCTTCCGCCATCGCCACATAACTCCAGGACGACCCGCCGAGTTTTGGTACGCGGCCAAGCTCAAACGGCAGGTCCACGGGTTTCGTCCAGGGAACCGCGTCCGCGGCTTCGATAAACAGGATGGTTCCCACAGTTCCATCGGTGATCTCTTCCAACCTCCGGCCTTCCGGCGAATCGAACAGCCCGCCCTCGCCCGTGAGAACCTGATAGAGAGTTGCGTTCCCACCCGGCTTGACTCCGGGTGAGGCGAAGACCGCCGGCATCTGATCGAGGAGCGGGCGGTTGCTTGGGTGATCCCAGGCGCGGTTCAGGTGGAATCGCCGATACACATTCGCGGCGTCTCCACCGAGGTACGGCAAAATCAGGACGCGCCAGCTATAGAGCGGCTTGCCGTCCGCGTCGGTGACGACCGCCGGGGGGAACCGTCCGTATTTATTGTGATACTGCTGCATGGCCGAAGCGATTCGCCTCATGTTCGCCGCGCTCTTCTCCCGCTGAACTACTTCATTCATTTGAGCCTTGATCGTCGAGACATCGACATGGCCCTGGACGATTGCGCGGAGAGTGTCTCCCTCGCGCAGCCACGCCGCCGACTTCACCGGAGCAAGGAGCGGGTCGAGCGCCTGAGCAAGGAATCGCCCTTCCTGGTTCCCGAAAAAAGCTTCGATCAAAGCGCGAACCACTTTCGGGAGATGCGGGTGGGCTGCCTCGGCTTCTTCGGCAGTCGGGTAAGTGACCTCCCCGCCAACGTCGATGGTCACCCGACCGATTGGCCCGGTCGGATGGCTCGCATCCACAGTGATTCCGATTGTTCGTAGCGACGCGACCGGCCCGACTTCCGGACCCAGTCGGAAGTCCTTCAAGAACTGCTCGGCCAGGGGACGCGAAGGCCGGAACCCGGCGACAAGCGCGTGTGTCCCGGCGGCTCGTTCCAGGACGGGCGTGAGCAAGCCGACGCCGGGATTGGGGTTGTTGGCCGCTTTCCAGACTGTCTCGGAATCGCCCAGAATCAGAATCCGATCACTGAACGGAAGGAACGCCAGATCGCGCTGCCCGTTGGAGATATACACCGTTCGCTCGCCGGCCGACTGGGGCAAGTGCTTACCTCTGTTGGTGAGCGCGTCGCGGAGTCGGTCGTGCGAATACGGCCCGGTGGTGAGGAGGATAATCAGTACCTTCCGGTCGACGGTTTCCTCGGGCATCACGAATGTGACCCGTTCGATGTGCTTTGGGTGGATTGTGGTCTCGTCTTCGATCTCCCTGGCGAGTGAGTCGAGTGTGTCCCTCTTGTTGCCGAGGTTGGCCTGGTGATCGACCAGTTCGCGTGCGGCCGGGTTATTCCACAGGTCGGAGACTCGCACGGTGGCGAACGCGAGCGAATTGGGTGGAACGAACCGCAGGTCTGGCGGGAGATTCGAGGTCACCTCAGGAGTTGGTTCGGGAGGAGCCGGGCGGTTGCGGGGCCACAAGGAGAAAACCGCCAGTGCCACTCCGATGACAAGAGCCGCTCCGGCCACCAGAGCCAGGTATTCTCTTCTTCGGCGCGCCCAGCCTGTCACTCGCTCGCGAGTGGTTCGCGCGCGGGCGGCGATCGGTCGGCCGTCCAGGAATCGCTCGAGGTCGTCCCCCAGCGCGCTGGCTGTTGCGTATCGCTCCTTCGGTTCTTTCCGCAGGCACTTCAGGCAAATCACTTCCAGATCGCGAGGCACTGCCGAACGAAGTTGCCGGGGCGGTGGCGCGTCCTCGGAAATGACCTTCATCAGGGTGTCGAGTTGCGACTCTTCACGAAACGGCGGTCGACCGGTGAGGCACTCGTAGAGGATCGCTCCGAGCGCCCACACATCCACCGCAGGCCCGATTGTCTTGGTCTTTCCCTTGGCCTGTTCCGGGGCCATGTAGTTTGGAGTACCCAGAATCGCTCCGCTCTGGGTCTGCGGTCCTCCGCTATCCGTGGACCCTTCGAGGTGCTTCGCCAGTCCGAAGTCGGCGATCTTCAATTGCAATGCGGAATTCTTCCAATTCGGAATGCGGAATTCGGAACTCGGAGTAGAAGAATCAGCGGTTGGTGTCTCTGCGGTTTTTGATTCCGCATTCCGAATTCCGCATTCCGAACTCAAGAGAATGTTGGCGGGTTTCAAGTCGCGGTGAACGATTCCGCGGTCGTGGGCGTGCTGAACAGCTCGTGCCAGTGTCATCACGATTTGAGCCGCGTCTCGTGTTGGAAGTTGGCCGTCGCGGAGGTGCTTGGCGAGGCTTCCGCCGGGCACATACTCCATCGAGAAGTAGGACCGGCCGTCGATCTCGCCCACTTCATGAATCTGAACGACGTTCGGGTGCTGCAACCGGGCGACCGCGGCCACTTCGCTTCGGAACCGATCTGCTCGGCCCCCTCCGCTGAGAATCATCTTCAGAGCAACGATTCGACGAGGAGACAGTTGCCGGGCCTTGTAAACGATTCCCATTCCTCCGCGGCCGATCACTTCCAACAGTTCGTATCCGGGGATTGATGGGAGCTTGGCACTCGGAACCGGCCGGCTGGAATCGTGTGCCGCGGTCAGCGAGCCAGGCGCGAGAGTGGACCCAGGAGCAACTTCCGGTTGGGCTTCGACGCTGACCGTGGCGGCGTGCTGAGTCGCCAGTGGGTCTCCGCATCGCGGACAGTGAGCCGATCCACCGCCCGCGAGGACGGCCGCCGGGATGCGATAACCACAAGACGGGCACTGGCTCATGTCCGCTCCTGTTCCTTCGAGTTGGAGTCCCGCCTACCCAAAGACGGTTCTGAAAGCATGAAGACCGACTAAAGCCGGGACTCCAACACAAGACGCTGACTTCGTTGGAGTCCCGGCTTTAGCCGGTCTTCGCTTTTCCCGCTTGAAGCGGGACTCCAACGAAAGACTTTCGACAGTATAACCCGTCTGGAAATTACTTCGGAGTGGTCAGATCGAAGTCGACCACCTGTGAGCCGGGTCGGACCTCCGCTCGCAGGCCCGACGTGTTCCGGTTGGTGTAGTGCCGGGGAATCTGAGGGGGAATCTGTTTCGGCTCCTTGGGGAGTGAACCTGGGTCAATGGCGACCTGATACGACCCGGGCGGCAGTGTCACCGAATAGGTTCCGTCTCCGTAGACTGTGGTCGACACTCCACGGCTCCCGCCCTGTTCCGTCACGATAAGCCTGATACCTGTGACCGGCTTGCCGTTGAGCGTGACCCGTCCGCTGAGTGTCCCCGGTCCGGTGGTGGGCTGTTTGGTCGGCCCTTCCCAGCCCACCGGCAGGATGTCGCCCGCCTTGCGTGTCAGAGCGGGGAGTATCTCCAACGGCTTGGCGTTGTCGCGGACGAATAGAACCCTTCCGTCGGTCATCACGACGTTGAAGCCGCCCCTAACCACTCCTCCGAACTTCGGCAACTGCTTTCCATCAAACGGCACATCGTCCGGCTTGGTCCAGATGACTGGTTCGGCTACCTCGGCAACGAGAATCGTGTTCGTGGTGCCGTCGGGGAAATCGACCTGGAGCCTCATTCCCTTTCGTCCGAACTGGCCCTCGAGCTGTGGCAAGAGTTCCCACGCCGTACCCTTGCCGACGATGGCCTGATAGTGCGTGGTGTTCGGTGGTCCCGCGGACTTCCCTTCGATGGCGTAGATCTTCGGCATCTTCTCGGTGAGCGTTCGGTTGGTCGGGCTGTTCCACGGCTCCTCGAGCTTGAACTGCTTGTAAAGAGGTATCTGCTCGATGTAAGGGAGCAGCGCCACGCGCCAACTCAACAGCGGTCTCCCGGCCTTGTCACAGATTGCCGCCGGTGGGAATGCGCCGGTTGCGTCGTGGAGACTGTGTAAACCGATCCCGATTTGGCGCAAGTTATTCTGACTGGTCGTGCGCCGGCGGGTCTCGAGGATGGTGCTATCATCGGGAGGCGCTTGTGGGGCGGGCTGCTCCTTGGGAGTTTCCACTTGGGAGTCGGGTTGGTTTCCAGATTGGGTCAGGACGATAGCCAGAACCACCACCAGAGCCAGAGCCGCTCCGCCCGCGAGGTAGACGATCTCCTTGTGTCGGCGCGCCCACCGGCCGAGTCGCTCTCGTCGCGATGGCGGACGAACCTTGACCGGTTCGCCAGCGAGGAATCGCCCCAGATCCTTCGCCAGAGCCGCGGCCGATGGGTAGCGTCGCTCTGGATCTTTCGCCAAGCAAGTCAGGCAGATTGTTTCCAGGTCGCGGGGAATCCGCGGCTGGATGCTTCTCGGCGGTTCCGGGTCGTCTTTGGTCACCTGAAGGAGAGTTTCGAGCGTACTTTCCCCCACGAAGGGCGGTCGGCCGGTGAGCAACTCGTAGAGGATCGCTCCGAGCGCGTAGACGTCCGTGGCCGGGCCGATCTTGCCCTTCGCTGTGGCTTGTTCGGGAGCCATGTAGCTCGGTGTGCCGAGAACCGCTCCGGTGCGAGTTCGCGGGCCGTCGGTGACCGTGCTGGCGAATCCGTCGAGCGGCTTGGCGAGTCCGAAGTCCACGATCTTCGCTTCTCCAAGTGTGTCGGGGCCTTCCGAACCGCCGAGCAAGATATTGCCGGGCTTGAGGTCGCGGTGAACGATCCCTTGCTGGTGCGCGTAGTGAACGCCGATCGCGAGTTGTTGGAGGAGGGACGCGGCCTGTCGCTCGTTGACCGGTCCAGACTTCAGCCGACGAGCCAGGGATCGCCCCGAGACGAACTCCAGGGTGAGGAACAGAACCGCTGGGCCGCCGGACGCTGGATGCCACTCACCGACTTGATGAATCTGGGTGATGACGGGGTGAGTCAGTCGGGCGATGGCTTCGGCCTCGGCCTGGAAGCGCGCCAGTTGTTCCGGGTCCGCGTGTTCGCCCGAGAGGATCATTTTCAGAGCCACCAGACGCGGCGGGTTAAACTGCCGGGCCTTGTAGACGACTCCCATCCCTCCTCGGCCGATCTCTTCCAATACCTCGTAGCCGGGAATGCGCGGCGAGCCGCCCTCGCTGAGGGTTCCGCTCCCGCCTCCAGCGCCGCCGACCGTGAGTGTTCGATTTGGGTCAGGTACTTGGGGTGGTGAAGCGAGAGTCTCGGCGCGCGAATCTGAAGGCAGGGTCATCGCCTGCCCGCATCGTGGGCAATCGACCGTCCCGTCGGGTTTCGGTTCGCGGGCGGTTAACTTCGCGCCGCAAGCCGAACAGTGGGCATCAATCATCGCGCTCCTGACCAATGGAGGAGGAAACCAAACCCGGAGCAGCGTCTGAGGTTCGATTATGCCAGCTACACCAACGGAATCAACGGGCGGTTTCGTAGGCCGCGGTAGGTGCCGCTTGCCAAGCGGCACCGGTTGAGTAGGCCCGCCGAGCCGAGGCGGTCTGGCATAGTAGTCATCACGCTCCGCGTGATGTGCTTTCTCTTCGCTTTCAGAGTAGTCATCACGCTCCGCGTGATGTGTCTTTCTCTTTGCTGGCTGTGCTCGCGACATCACGCGGAGCGTGATGACTACTCTGAAAGCCGTGCCGCTCGGCAAGCGGCCCCTACCAAGACTGGCGCTGGCTCCCGCGAGCGAGTCAAGTTAAGCTGAATCGCTCCGTCTCGCAGAGCTGAGGATTCCCATGTCCGCTTACTCTCGCTGGCGTCTGACTTCTGGTGCTGTTCTTCTGATCGTGATTGCGCTGACTACGGACGCCCGATCTCAGCCAGTCGTGGCTCCTCCTCCGCGTCCAAAGCCCGAAGCCGGTCCGCTTCCCGCCGGTGCTGTTGCTCGGATTGGAACCTCACGGCTGAAGTTTCCCGGCGCCGCCATTCACGTCGCGTTCGCACCATCCGGAACTCAGTTTGTCTCGGCGAGTAACTCTGGTCCCGGTGGGAAGGACACCGACCGCCTGGTGGTACTCTGGGACGCGGTCACCGGGAAGGAGATTCGGCGATTCAAAGGGCACGCGATCGGAGTCGAGGCTCTCGCCTTTTCGACCGACGGCAAGCAGATCGTTACCGGCGGCCGGGAAAAGATAGTTCGGCTCTTGGAGGTAGAGAGCGGCAAGGAAGTTCGGCGCTTCACCGGACATACCGAGCCGATACTGGCCGTGGCTTACTCTCCTAATCAGAAGCTGATCGCCTCCACGGGTCAGGACACAACCGTCCGCATTTGGAACGCGGAGAACGCGAAGGAACTTCATCGTCTGCCGGGTCGCAAAAGTCAGGGAACCTCCAACCTCCAGTTCTCTCCGGATGGGAAGCTCTTGGCCGCGGTGAGCGCGGATAACGCGATCCGATTGTGGAACCCGCAGACGGGCAAGGAAGTAACGAAGCTGACCGGGCCGACGGTTGATTCACTGTCGCTGGACTTCTCGCGCGATGGGAAGCACCTGGCTGCCATTAGCGCTGATGGGAAACTGTGGGTCTGGGAGGTGGAGACCAAAAAGGAATTGCTGCGGATCGAGGCTCACAAGAAGCTTGGGATCTGCGTCCGCTTCTCCCCAGATGGATCAATTCTCGCGACGGGAGGCGGTGACGGACTCATTCACTTCTGGGATGCGACCGGAAAACTGCTGAGGTCGGCCGCGGGGCACCCTGCGAACAACGTATCGGAAATCTCGTTCTCCGCGGACGGGTCGATTCTGGCCTCGGCCGGGCACGAAGGAACGATTCGACTCTGGGACGTTGCGACGGGGCTGGAACTTCCTCAATCCGGCGGAACAGTCACGCGCGCTGCACTCTCGTCCGATGGCAAGCGACTGGCGACAGCCGGAGGCGATCCAATCGTCCGGTTCTGGGAGCCAACCACGGGTAAAGAGATTCTCCCCGCTCTTCGCATCGACCGGCCCGCCGGGGCGCTGGCATTCTCCGCCGATGGGCGCTCGATTATCACATCAAACTCGGTCGATGAACTCCGCGTGTGGAGTATCGAGAACGGGAAGGAAGTCCGAAAGCTCGGGTCGCACTCCGCGATTCCCGTTGCGCGGATCGCGGGGAGTTCAGGAGGGCGCTACCTGGCGTCGTCGGGTTCGGGAACGTCCTTCCACCTCTGGGATACCGAGACGGGCAAGTCGATGCCGAGTTTCGGCCCCGGCTCGGAGTTCAGGCGATTCCCGCCGGTCCGCTCGATGGCGTTTTCCCCAACTGAGACCCGCGTGGTGATCGGATGTGGAGACGGGAAGATTCACCTCTGTGATGTGGGGAGCGGAGCGGAGTTGTATGCCGCTCCTCTTGTGGGTCTGGGTCCGGGTGTATCAGCTCTGGCGTGGTCTCCGGACGGACGAACGTTCGCATCAGTTGGGGCAATTGATTCGTCGTTGCATCTTTGGGAAGCGATCAGCGGGCGTGAGCGCATTTCGCGCGTGAGTTTCCCTTCGCCGCCGTGGGCGGTCGCGTTCTCTCCAGATGGCCAATTGCTGGCCGTGGGTCGGCTTGGCGGTGTTTTCCACCTATTTGATGCGAGGACCGGGAAGGAACTGACCGCGCGTGTTGCTCATCAGGGGGCAGTCGCGTTCCTCGCGTTCACTCCGGATGGCCGCTATTTGGTGACCGCGGCTACAGACATTCGCATCCCAATGCCGAAGCCGCCCGACTCGCTTCAGATTGGAGACGGGACGGCCCTGGTCTGGGAGGTGGCCGCTCTGGTCAAGGAGATTCCGGCTGTTCCGAAGCCGACCGAGAAGGAAATCGAAGGACTTTGGAAGGCTCTTGCGGGAAGCGACCCGGTGAAGGCCGGTGATGCAGTGTGGAGGCTTGCGGCCGATCCAGACCTCTCCATCCCGCTACTGGGAGAGCGATTGCCGAAAGTCGGCACGGGTGAGCCGGACAACCGGATCGCGAAACTGCTCGTCGATCTGGACGATGATGACTTCGACGTGCGCGAGAAGGCAACCGAGGAGCTAATTCAGATTGGCCCCAGCGCAAGCGAGGCCGTTCAGAAGACACTGAAGACGACGAAATCCCGCGAAGTCCGCCGGCGCGCGGAGGAGATCATCTCCAGGATCGGCACGGGATCGAAGAGCCTGGAGGAACTTCTCGTGTCTCGTGGGGTGGAGGTTCTCCAGCGGATGAAGACGCCCGAAGCGCGGAAACTTCTGCAAACGTGGGCGGACAGCCCGGCGAATTCACCGCTTGCACGCGAAGCCCGAACCGCGTTGGGTCAGACGCGCAAGTCACCGTGAGGAGCGAACCACGCTTGCCGTGTCGGAATGCTCGGTGGGCCTCCGCTTACCAATCGACCACCGAGCCATCGTCCTCATCGAAGCTCTCGGTGTTCTTCCACTGGTGCCCGATCTTCTTCGCCACCGCCGCTTCATCCAACTCGATGCCCAGACCCGGCCCGGTGGGCAGGTCCACAAATCCGTTCTTCACCACAAACGGAGTCTTCAGATACCCTTCGCCGAGACTCACCTGCTCCTGACAGAGGAAGTTCGGAATGGACGCGGCGAGTTGAATCCCCGCGGCCAGCGAAATCGGCCCAAGCGGGTTGTGAGGAGCAATCGCCGCGTAGTAAGCCTCTGCCATCCCCGCGATCAGTCGGCATTCCGTGATTCCGCCCGCGTGACACAGATCGGGTTGAAGAACTGTCGCGGCTTTCTTCTCCAACACTTCGCGGAAGCCCCACTTGGTGAACACTCGCTCGCCGGTGGCGATTGGGAGATGCGTTCCGCGAGCGATCTCCGCCATCAAGTCATGATTCTGGCAGTTGACAGGTTCCTCAACGAACATCGGCTGATATGGCTCCAGTCCCTTGATGAGAACCTTCGCCAGAGCCGGGCTGACTTTCCCGTGGAAGTCGATGCCGATGTCCACATCATCTCCTCCGGCCTTGCGCAGAGCCGCGAATTGCTCGACCGCGTAGTTCACTTGCGATGGTGTCTCGATGTAGCGCGGATAGCGCCGGCGGAACTGTGGACCGGTCTTGAACGCGGTGAACCCGTTGGCAACTCCCTGCTTGATGGCCGCCGGGGTGCGCGCGTGAGCGTAAACGCGAATCTTCGAGCGTGTCGGTCCTCCGAGCAGTTCGTAGACCGGTACACCGAGCGCTTTACCCTTGATGTCCCAAAGCGCCATGTCGATGCCGCTCAGAGCGCTCGTGAGAACTGGCCCTCCTCGATAGAACGCATGGCGGTATATGGCTTGCCAGTGGTGAGTGACCTGTCGGGGATCTTTGCCGACAAGATACGGCTCGATTTCCTTGACCGCGGTGGCAACGGTTTCCGCGCGCCCTTCGACAATGGGTTCGCCAAGCCCAACGATCCCGGCGTCGGTGTGAACCTTGAGGAACAGCCATCGCGGCTGGACGAGGAAGGTTTCGAGTTTGGTGATCTTCAGCGCGTTTTTGGGATTGAGGGGAGCGTCCTTCGGCTGAGCAACGGCGACCGCGGTCAGGCCAACGGCACCCGCGGCGAGCGCTTCACGTCGGTTCATGGGAATCTCCTGAGTTGAGTTTCACATGAAGCCGAAGTGTACCCGAACGAAGGAGAGAATGCCCGCGCTGTTCCGCAGTCTCTTGAGACAAATCGCGGCCCAAACCACTCCGAGCGATAGCCATTTCCCGCAGTCAACAGTTGTTGCACATGAAGGCCAAGAGTAGAAGGAGGGTAGCCCGCGAATGGAGTCAAGCAGCTCGCGGGTGGCTTGATTGTGGCTTGCACTTGGACCCAATGATCGCGTCACTTCTTGCCGAACTTCTTCAGGCGCTGATCAAACCGCTCGACGCGCTTCAGCAACTGGAGCCGAGCCGCGTCGAATCGCTTCTCCTCTGCCTTGAGATCATCCAGTTCCCGGTTCAGCCGGTTGGCCTGGTCGTTGTAGATCCGCACGGCCGAAGCATTGGTCGGGTCCGGCTTGTTCCGATTGTGGCTCTCGATCCTGTCGCGCAGGTTTTTGATTTTCCCTTCCAGGGTCGTTCGCCAGTTCGCGATCCGGGTCGCTTCGACCTTGATCGCGGCGGCTTCGGCGTCCAGTTCCTTCCGCTCCGTCTCGGTTGGGTCGGTGGCGGATGTGGGCGGCATGACTGGCTGGGGCTGACTCGGCTGAGCCGAAGCGAAAGGCGTGAACAACAGCAGGATTGCGATGGCATGGATCGAGATGAGGGCGTTCATCACGTTCTCCGTGGTCAGGGTGAATTGATTCAAAGTTCGGGGTTCGGCCTCAAGACTCCTACTCTTGGGCTTGTTCAGTATCCCCGAGGCGTTGGCATCCGTGCCGCCTCGGAGACGGGCGACTGATACGCAACGGGGACAATCGCAGCCAACACGACAGTCACCAATCACTTCAAGTCAATCAACGCGCATTAATCCTTCTTCAGAAGCGAGTATGTACCACTTGCCACGACCGGGGACAGAACCAGAGCGATGAGTATTCCCACTCCCATCACTTCCCACGCGGTGGTGTCGGACCAAAACAGCAGGACTCCCACCAGAGCCGCGACGAATGTGACAACTCCCACGACGATCGCGAGGAAGACCGCCCAGAAGTTCCGGATTGGCACCGCGCCCGCTGAGCGAGACGAGCGCGATGACCCGCGATTCACGTACACACCCATTGCGATCTCTTGTTTGGACCAGACTGACCGGTCCCTCCGGGGATAACCGATGGGTGAGTCGAAAGTGTGACGCGAGAAAATGAAATGCGGCCGGATTTACCAGCCGAGACCAATTTCGCGGAGCCGGCGACGAACTTCGTCGAGGTCCGCGACCATCACCGTGCCATCGGGTTGACCCCAGAGAATTCGATCCCCGCGCGTTGAGAAGAGAATGGGTCGAATCGCCTTGAAGTCGATTCCCAGGTGCAGGATCGGTCGCGATCCGCGTGGAACGATCTGGAATCCGAACGGCGGTGGGTCGATCATCGTAATTTTCTGTCGACCAGAGGGGTCGAAGGGGCCTGGTCCCCAATCGTCAGGATCAACGCGAACGCCGGTCGTGGGATTCACACGCATCCCGATCATCTGGACGCCATCGGTTTGATACCACAGGGTTGTGCCCGTGATGTTAAACGAGAACTGGGAAAAGACCTGCTTCTGAAGCGGTGCCGACCAGAGCAGTCGGGCATTCAGGGGATCGAAGACAATCAGCTTGGCGCGGTCGATGTTGCGCGCGGTGAGACCATCGGCCGCGGCGATCTGAGCGTCGGGGGTTATCTCGACCTTGTAGATGTGCCAGGGGAGATCGTGGAACTCCGCAAGCAATATCGGTGGTCCGCTCTCTGGCAGTTCGCGGACGCGGATCACGCGCGGGTGTTGCTCTCCCGGTGCCACGACTTGTTCCGGCTCGCGGTCGCCTGCTCTTGTCTCGAATCGGACGGAAACCAGTCTCCCGGAAGGATGGAACGCGAGAGCATCTCCCAGTCCGGGTGGGAGTTCATACTCCCTGAGCAACTGGCCGCTCGACTCCCAGACCTTCGCCTGTCGGCCCGCCTGACAGGCCACCCGATTCGACCGCGAGTCCACCGCAAGGGCCGCGTGGTCGTTCGGGTAGCGCCCCTGCGGTGCCGGGGAGCGGTAGCACAGGTGACCCGTGCTTGCATTCCAGACAGCGACTTCCCAATCGTGGCTGGTCGCCGCGACTGTGTTGCCGGCCTCCGAGAGTTGCAATTGCCCAATCGGCCCGCTCAGCCCGCGCAGTTTCTGGATCCCGCGATCTGGCTGCAACTCCCACACTTCCGCGCCACCCCGGCTGCCAAAATGCGTGACTCCCGTCACAACCAAACACTGACCATCCGGGCTGAATGCAAGTCCATGCTGAAGGTAAAACCAGCTCTTATCGTTCAACTCCAGAATGCGCCGACCAGTTCGCACATCCCAGAGGAGAGGAGCGTATCGACCGCCGCTGGCGAGCATCGTCCCGTCGGGGCTAAACGCCACAACCAGAGTATCCTGTGTGCCTCCATGACAACGTGAAATCAGCACTCGCGAAGCCACGTCCCAGACAGTGACACCGCCACCGGTGTGCCCGGCTGCAAGCAGCCACCCCCGACCTGGACGATCAGGGCCGTCCCGTCGAGGAGACTTCCCGAAGGCAATCGAGCGAATCTTCGGTCCCGCTGACTCCAACATCACCGGCTCGCCGGTCGGAAGTTGCCAGACCCGCACAACCCCATCACTATTCCCCGCGGCCAGAAGTTTCCCATCCGCTGAGAGTGCCACAGCGCTTGCGACATGTTGCAGTTCGGCGACACGATCACCGGTCTTCAAGTTCCACGCCACGACCTGAGCCGGGCGAGTTCCGCTGACCGGCAGGATCGCCGCACAGGTCAGCCCGTCGGCTGACAGGGCGAATCCCTCGGGTTCGGGAAAGAAGGGATGAGGAACGGGGATCTCACACAACTGCTTGTTCGCCCCGATATCCCAGTAACTCAGCGAGGACCGCTCCTCTGTCGGAGTGAGCAAGCGAACCGGTGTGCCATCGGGGCGGAACGCGACCGGTCCTCGGCCCAGTGGACCGCATCCCGCTGGTGCCGCTTCCCCCACACTCCACCGGTGAGCGGGCAACCGATCCCACCCGCCGATGAGCACGTGACGACTGGTGCTATCGAAGGCCACCGCACCGGCGTCGAAGTCAGTCCACCGGCGGGCGAGCTTCGCATCCAGGCCGGCCAGTGTGGCCGCCGCCGACCCTTGCACGCCCTCGGGGTCGATCTCCGCCGCTTGCCGGGCCAGTTCCCACGCTTCCGTCGACCAGCCGCTCACCCGCTCGCCCAGGCGCAGCCGCTGGAGCTTTTGGAGAAGAACCTCCCGACGCAATTCGCGCTCGCGCCGTTGCGTGTCCTTCTCGCGTTGCTCGGCGGCTTCAATCCGAATTTGGTTGAGGTGGAAGCGAGCGACGGCCATCCCCACTCCGGCCGCCAGAGCCACCAGAAGCGGTGTCGCCCAACGCCAGTTCCGTCGCAGCCACAGCCAGACCGGACGGACAGACCAATTGCCATGCGCGGTCGTTGGCCGATAGGTGAGCCAGTTCTTGAGATCGGAAGCAAACTCGGCCGGTGACGCGTACCGGGCCGCCGGATTCTTGCTCATCGCCTTGCGGCAGATCGATTCCAACTCCGTTGGCACGCCACGCGCGAAGTTGCTTGGCGAGGATGGATCGCGGGTACAGACGAGATCGCGGATCGCAGACGGCGTCTCGGCCGCGAAGGCCGGTCGCAGAGCAAGCAACTCATAGAGCGTCGCCCCCAGACTCCACACATCTGACCGCGAATCCGGCTTCCCCGCGTGCTGTTCGGGTGCCATGTACGCGGGCGTTCCGCCCAACAGAGCTTTTTCGTCCCCGATCAAGGCAAGGCCAAAGTCAATGACCCAACACTGTCCCTCCGGATCGACCATCAGGTTCGATGGTTTCAGATCGCGGTGAAAGACGCCCAGATGATGGGCGTGATCGATTGCCTCCGCGGCCTGGATCAGTGCTTCGGCAACCGAGCGGGCATAGGCACGCGAGAGCCGGAGTCGCCCCTGCCGTTGCGGTGAAGCTGGCGGGACTTGTATTTCACTCCCGGCGGACAGTTCAAAAACCGTGCCGAGCGGTTGCCGCGAGTTGGCCGCCAGCCCGGCCGCTCGCGCAACGATCCTCGCCAGAGTGTCTCCCGCGATGAACGGCATCGCGAAGTATTGCAGGTTCTCGTCTTCACCGGAGGCGTAAACCGGGACGATGTGCGTGTGATGAAGCCGGGCGAGCGCCTTCTGCTCCTGGAGGAAGCGGTTTCGTGCCGCCTCGGAGACCAATCCGCGACGGATCACCTTCACCACCACTTGCCGGTTCAACCCAACCTGCTCGGCCTCGTAAATCTCGCCCATGCCGCCGATGGCGATGAGTCTCTGGACGCGAAAGGGGCCAAGTTCTTGCCCCGGTGTAAGTTGTCGCAACGGTTCGGACGCGCCCGGACGGACATCCCCCAATTGGCGGGCGGTGTCCAAAAGCCCGTTCAGATCCGCCGCCAGTTCGGGATGGCGTGCAACGAACTCGGAGATGATGGTCTGTCGGGCTGAATTGTCTGAAACTCCCTCCAGCGCGCCGAACAACTCCGCGAGTTGGGAATCGCTGTCGGACCCGTGCGCGGCAGAGTTCATAACTGGCTCCCGTCGGCCGGTTCCAGTAGCTTCCAGACCTCCCGGAGCTTGCGGAGCGCCCGAACGTAGCGCTGGGCGGCGGCGTTCTCGGCGATCCCAAGGTGCTCGGCGACTTCCTTGAAACTCAACTCATCGAAGTGTCTCATCCAGAGAATCGCCCGGTCGGAGTCGGGTAACTGATCCAACGCCTGTCGCATTCGGTTACTCGTGTCGGCCGCGACCATCGCGGAGGATGGGCTGCGGTCGCCACCAACAAGACTCAGACCCAGTTGCACGGACGATGCCTCCGGCCACGGGAGATCCCGGCGCCGGTCGCGGGCGTTGCGTGTGTGCCGCCTGTATTCATCCACCAGCCGCGCCATCACGATTCCATAAAGCCAGACGTACTCGGTACAGGGCGGAGACTGCTGAGAGCGCGCAAGGAATGTCTCCCACCGGCGCGCGGCATCCAGGTAGGCAGCCTGAAGGACATCATCAGGCTCAAGAACCGCGGAGAGAACGGGCGGCAACCGTCGCTGGACGGTCTCTAACAGTCGCGGGCGGTGTGTTGCCCACACCACCGGAAGCTCGACCGGTCCAGGAGTGGATTCGTCTCGCACTTCCACCGCTGACCCTCACCATGTCATGAGTTGCTTGAGGATAACCGATCCCCTCGAGCAAATCCTGATCTTTCAGCAGCCTGGGTGTGGTAATGGATTCTGGCGTTGGGGGCGATTCACCCAGCCAGCTCACGCCGGCGGTTCGACGGGCTTTGGCGAATTCACCCAGCCGGCTGACGCCAGCGGTTCGACGGGGCATTGTCGAACCGCCGGCGTCAGCCGGCTGGGTTCTCTTCAGTGCCAGAATCAATTACTGCACCCAGCAGCAGAACGGAGAGTCGAAGCCGTTCAAAAAAATAGTGTGGCGTTTTGGAAGTGGCAAACGAAGAAGGAGTTCCGGCAACAACCGGAACCCCTTGTGATTTCAGGCTTTCGAGTGCCCCCTCTCGGGCTCGAACCGAGGACCCGCTGATTAAGAGTCAGCTGCTCTACCAACTGAGCTAAAGGGGCAAGGCTTGGGTATTTTGGAAGCTTCCGCGAATCCCTTCAAGGGGTGTTCGGTGGAATCTTCTCCCTGTTAGATGCGTCATCCGCCTGGTTGGTTCGCGCTAATCGCGAACACTGCCGCCAACTCACCTGTCTCCATAGCATGACGGTATTCGACTTTCGTGAACCAAAGGTTTGTCATGCTTGTTCCGCTCTCCTGGCTGAAGGATTACGTTCCGCTTCCTGAAGATCGCGGAGCGCTCGTTGAGCGACTCACGCTCGTGGGCTTGGAGTCGTCCGGCGTGAAAGTGTTCGGGGTGCCGGTGCCGAGTTCGTTACGCGTGAAGCCCGAAGACGCAGGGATCGTGTGGGAACGCGACAAGATTATGGTCGCGCGTGTGCTCGAAATCACCAAACACCCCGACGCGGAGAAACTGAAACTGGTGAAGCTCGACTACGGTGCGGCTGAACCCAAAACGGTCGTGACGGGTGCAACGAACATCGCGGTCGGTCAGAGTGGGATGAAGGTGATTCTTGGTTTGCGTGGCTCGCGATATTACTTCACCGACAAGGACAACAAGAAAGTCATCGTGACCCTGGAACCGAAGAAGCTCCGGGGCATCGACAACGACGCGATGTGCATGTCGAACTTCGAGCTGGGCATCTC
>JAKEEV010001191.1 GCA_022616395.1 Planctomycetia bacterium
AAGTCTTCGGGCTGAGCCTTCAGTTCGGCCGCGTCTGCATACTTCACTTCGGCCCACGGCTTCGGGAAGTTGAAGCTCGTGTAAATCTTCTCCGCGCTGCGTGGAATGAACGGCTTCAGCAGGATGCTCGCGATGCGCAGCGACTGTACCGCGTTGAAGAGCACGCGCTTGGCCGCGTCCTTGTCCGTCTTTACCACCGTCCAGGGCTTGTTGTGTTCGAGATACTGGTTAGTCGGCGTGAGGAAGTCTTGCACGATCTTCTGAAGCGCGACGTTGTACTGGCACGCTTCCACATGCCCGCGAACGGTCTCGACGAACTCCGCGAGGTTCAAGTTCGACACAACCGGCTCTGGTGTCTTGCCCGCGGAGCCATCGAACACGCCGCCGAAGTTCTTCCAGGTGATAGTCATCTCGCGGCTGAACAGGTTGCCGAGGTTGTTCGCCAACTCGGAGTTGTAGACCTCCGCGAACCGCGACCAACTGAACTCGCCGTCACTTGGAAACGGGCATTCGCGCAGGAAGAAGTAGCGGAATGCCTCCGCGCTGAACTTCGAGATCACCTCCATCGGCTCGATGACGTTACCGAGCGACTTGCTGATCTTCTCGATTGTGCCGGAGTCCTCGTTCTTGACGTAAACGAATCCGTGCGCGAAGACCTTCTTCGGTGCGGCTTCACCAGCCGCCCACAGCATCGCGGGCCATAGCGCGCAGTGAAAGCGCGTGATGTCCTTGCCGATGAAGTGCGTATCGCACGGCCAGTATTTGCGAAACGTAGACTCATCGTCACCGTAGCCGATGCCGGTGATGTACGTCAGCAGTGCATCGAACCAGACGTAGATCGTGAACTCTGGGTCGAACGGAATGCGGATACCCCAGTCCTCACCCTGACGCGAAATGTTGATGTCGCGCAACCCTTCGGTCTTGATGAGGCTGATGATCTCGTTCCGTCGTGATTCCGGTTGAATGAAGTCGGGATTCTCCTCGTAATACTTGAGTAACCGATCCTGGAACGTGGAGAGTTTGAAGAAGTAGCACGGCTCACTGCGCCGCGTGAGCGGAATCTTGTGGTTCGGACACAGTCCGTTGTTCTCTTCGTGCTGTTTCTCGGTTTTGAACTCCTCACAGCCGGTGCAGTACCAACCCTCGAACTTCCCCTTCACGATGTGGCCGTTGTCGTACACCTTCTGAATGAACTTGCGGCAGCACTGCTTGTGTCGCTCGCTGCTCGTCTGGATGAAGGTGTCGTAGCTGATTTCCAGCGCGTCCCACACTTCGCGGAACTGTCGGGC
>JAKEEV010001192.1 GCA_022616395.1 Planctomycetia bacterium
AGGTTGCGCAATCCGAGCGCCTTGAGACTTGCGGTTGTGAGAGGAGGAACAACTCGCTCGCGCGGAGGAGGGGCTGTTGGTGGTTTTTCCTGACCGGTTGAAGTGTTCGCGATGGCGAGGACGAGGAGAACGAACCCCGCGCGCCGGAATAAGGACGGCATGAGACGCTCCGCTTGGTGATTGAGTGAAAGTGTAAAAAACTGTCGTTCCACACCGCCCCGTTGTAACGCGAAAAACAACGCTGTGGTGTGGAAAAGGTGCGTTCTCCAGTACTTCTCACTTCTCAGAGTGGCTCGTGTTGATTTTCACTGTAGCCGGGTCTGTGACCCCGGTCCGACAACAATACACCGGCCTCACAGAGGCTGGCTACAAATAACAACCAATCTACATGACTCGGCATCACTTCTCAGGCGTCCATTCCAACACCAACAGAGCGACCGCTTGCCTTTCGAGCTTCACGCGCAGAGTGAACTTGCCGTTGGCGAGCTTCACGGCTTCGGCGGGGCCAGTTGAGGCGAGTTGACCGGCTTTCTCCAGCTCCGCGAACTGTTCCTGCGTCGGCTTCTGGGGGGAATTCATCTTCTTCCACGCAGTGAAAGCATTGCTGGAAGTCTCATCGATGCGGAACTGAGTCAGCTTCGCTTCAGCGACCTTCTGAGGCAGGCCAGTGATGGTCACGCCAACATCGGCCGCGGGGCCGGGCACGTCTTCGTCGTGGTAGTGCCACATCATCACGCACAACTTTCCCTTATCCAAACTTGCGAGGGCCGAAATGTCTGCCTGATCGCGCACTCCGTTCTTCAGAATCGCATCGAGTGACACCGCACTGTCACTCTCGGCCGCGACTCGCTTACCCGTCATCTTCGCGAACATGCGGAAGACGTTGAGCACCGGCAAGTTGATGCCGTTGGTCGCCAGGACGCGGAAGCCCGCGAAGTATGGCTGATCTTCAAACTCGAACGCCCAGGTGAGCGCTCCTTCCAGGTTCACGCCATGTTTCTCCGCGAGGTCGTGCTTGCGCGCAAAGCTCGCTGCGGTGTAGCTCGAATACATCGTTGTGTTGCGGTAGCCGTACTGCGGGTAGACCCGCGCCGTGCAAGCAGCACACCCATCGGGGTCGGATTCACCGATCACGATGGGCTTGTCCTTCAGTTCCTTGAATGATGCGATGATGCCGAGGTTTTCGTTGATCGTGCGCAGTTGATTGGCGATCCCCAATCGCACATGCCCCCCGCACGAACGAGGGCGCTCCCTTCGCATGAAATGAGACGAAGTCCAGCGGTGTGCCCTTCTCGCCGGTCGCGTGGTTCTTGCCTTGCAAGCAGTGTTCGAGGAACTGGCGGAGGTATCGCCCGCCGCCGGCGGTGTCCGGTCCGCCGACGCGCGCGGTCGGCAATGCTCGACGAACAGCGTCAATGGCGAAGTCGTGCAACCTGCGAAACTCCTCCGCGGTTCCGCGCCAGTAGCCGATGTTCGGCTCGTTCCACACTTGCCAGTACCACGACTCGACTTCCTTCTTGCCGTAGCGGTCCACGCAGTGCTTCGCCCACTGAAAGACAAGTTCGGCCCACTTCTTGTAATCCTTCGGCGGGTAAGCCCAGCCGGTGTAAATCTCATCGTACTTCGCCTTCGGGGTCCACTTGTGCTGATACGGTTCGGGCTTCGTGGAAAGATCCTTCGGCATGAAGCCAATCTGTGCGTAGGGCTTCACACCGCGTTCGATGTAGGTGTCGAAGATGCGGTCAAGGATGGTCCAGTCGTAGACGGCTTTGCCGTCCTTGTCTTCCTTGTAAGCGCCGGTCGAACCCCACTTCAGCGCGGGAGTGCCGTCTCCGGAAGTGAGCAAGTTGTGCGTGCGGAAGTAAACTTGTTGCGTGCCGAGCTTGCCGAGTTCGCCGAGGAGCTTCTTGCCGTCCTTCATGTAGGCGTAGTTCGGTTCATCCGCGCCGAAAAATCGCCAGATCGGTCTGAAGTCGCCGCGCGGCTTGTCCGCTTGCACGGTGATCGCGACCTTTCGTTCCTCGTCGGCGGCTGATGCGACTTCGCGCAGCGAGAGTGCGCTGGCTGCCAGCCCGGTTGCCTTCAGAAACTCGCGGCGTTCCATGATGTGCCTCCGAGTAGTCCCGCCTTGCCGAGGCGGGCTGTCTTTCGGAGCCGCGACCGTCAGGGAGCGTTCTTGCTTGCGCTCCCTGACGGTCGCGGCTCTGTTTTGTGCCGCTCGGCTCGCGGCACCTACTCAAACCTCACCTGCACCCGCTTGCCCGCGTACTTCACGATCTGCGACTTCTCGCCCACGACTTCGATGACGAACGTGCGTTCGCCAATCGCGAAGCCTGTGTTTCCGTCCGGTTCGATCACGAGCTGCTTCGCCTTGTCGTCCCACTTGAAGCGAGTCCAGGTGAACTTGCCCTTGGTGTAATCGAGCGACTTGCCATCATCGTCGTAGAGGCGGGACTCTCCTCCGCGACCGGGGTAGATGCGAATCGTGGTTGGCTCGTCGGTCGGTTGGGCGGTGTACTGGCGAACGGGATCGAGCGGAATGATCGCTCCGGCTCGGACGTAAATCGGCATCGTCG
>JAKEEV010001193.1 GCA_022616395.1 Planctomycetia bacterium
ATTGCGTTGGCGACCTGAGCCGAAAGCAGAGCGTGTTCGGGTAACGGTCGGTTCGACACCAAGCTGACAAGCTTGCTTGCGGACCAGATGGCAAGCGGATAGCCCGGAGGTTGTTCGCTGGTGCGAACAACATCGATCTTGTTTGTCGGTCGCCAGCCGTCCTTGTTTGGAGGAACCGCGGAGGGGTTCTCGATGCACAGAGCTTGCCGCGCAAATCCGAGACTGTCGCGCGCGGTGAGCGCGGTGTGGTGGATGAGCCAGGCGTGAACCAGAAGCGAAACACACGCCAGGATCGCCAGGCGCAAGTAGTCCGGACCGAACAGCGACCTCCGCGGCTCTACTGTTTCCAACCGGCCGCCGACTGTGGCGTCCATGCCGCTCTCCGTGATTCATGACCGATGCGCGGGATGCGCGACCGGCGGACGATAGGCAAACGCCGAAGTGCCGTCAAGATGGCTCGGAAGAGTTGCTTCTGGAGTGTAGTCCGCTCGCTCCGCGCGCGTGTTGCGAACGAAGTGAGCGAGGTTGTTGGTGAACCGCGACTGTGAGGGAGCGGGTGTTCGCTCAATCGACCCACCATCCCCTCCCTTGAGGGAGGGGAGTAAGAGTATTTGCCCCTCCCTGCAGGGAGGGGCAGCGAGCGAAGCGAGCGGGGTGGGTCAAGCGACCACGCGGAGCGTGTCGCCTACTTTCACACATCCAGGCCGGCACCGAAGTCGTCGTCATCGGTGGCGGGTAGAACTGGCTTCGGTTCCGGTTCCGGCTTGCGAGACGGTTTCGGTTCGGGATCGGACGCGGGAGGAGCGGACTTTGAAGTTCTCGCGGGCTTGTCGTCCGAGGGTGCGGGGCGCGCGGAGCGAGTTCCCGTTCGGCTCGCGGGCTTGGAGGGCTTCGCGGGTTCCTTCTCTTTCGCCGCAGGCTTCGCTGACGCTGACTGTTTCGTAGCGGGCCGGGCAGTGCTTCGCGTGGGTTGCTTCGCGGGCGCTGCCGGCTTGGTTTCCGGCTTCTTCACTCCGTAGCTCGGCACTTCGTCGAGCGGTTCCTCGTCCAGCGAATCGAATTCTTCCACCAGAGCGCGGCCAAGCGGGCGCTCGTCGGTGTCGTCAGACTCTTCGGCGGGTGGTGGAGTCGAGGGCGCGGGTTTGGGAAGCGAAACAGTCTTCACGGGAGCAGCAGGAAGCGATAGTGCGCGTTTCTCCGCGAGCGTGACCGGCTTGGGCAACTCCACCACTTTTTTCGGCTCACCTCCGTTCTTCGCGGGGAGTTGAAGCGTTCGCGGAGGGGTCGTTGCGCCTCCCGACTTCAGTTCCAGTCCAAATCGAGCCACCACATACATTCCGCTCGACTTGTGCTTTTCCAGTTCCAGCAGTCCTTCGCGCTGGGCGTCTTCAAGCAATTCGCTGAAGGTGCGGTAGCCGTAATACTCCTCGTTAAACGATGGCTTCTTCCGCTTGATGGTGTCCTTGAGCATCGAGGAGTAAATCACCTCTTTATTTTCGCGGCGCAGAGCAAGCAGCGTGTCGAGCAAGAGCGCGAACACCTTCCGCTTCTTCTCGGGAATCTGATCGTTTACCGAAACAGGAATGATCGGCGCTCGGTCGAGGTCTTCGTAATAGATGAACTCGTCGCAATTGTCGCGCAGTAAGTCAGAGGTCGCATCGGCAAGCCCCAGGCCAATCACGTGCTTGCCGAGTTCCTTGAGCTTGGAAACCAATGGAGAGAAATCGCTATCGCCGGAAACGATCACGAAGGTATCGATGTGGTCCTTCGAGTACGCGAGGTCGATGGCATCCACCACCAGGCGAATGTCGGCGGAGTTCTTGCCGCTCATTCCGCGACGCGGAATCTCGACCAGTTCGATGGCGGCTTCGTGAAGCGCGCCAGTGTAGGTGCCGAACCGACTCCAGTCGGCATACGCTTTCTTGGCGACGATTTTCCCCTTCTCGACGAGCCGTTCGAGAACCTTACCGATCTCGAAGCGGTCTCGGCGATCCTTGAACCCCAGCCCCATGTTCTCGAAGTCGATGAACACGGCCAGCGAATGCTCGCCCTCGCCCAAGCGGTGCGATTTCATCCCGTTCCTGCCATTGCGTTGCGTAAGCAATCCGTTTCCCAAACCGCTCTTATTGTGCGAAACGGTAGCGGGCAGGGGAAGGCCAGACCGCCACTTGCGGGCTACAACGTTAGCCATCAAGTATCCTCCCCAAGCGGAAATGTCATGACCACGAATTTCTTTCGGCTCGATGGGAAGGTAGCCGTTGTGACCGGCGGCGGGCAAGGAATCGGTGAAGCCATTTGCCGCCGGCTCGCGGGCGCGGGCGCCAAAGTCGGCGTCTTCGATATGAACGGCGAGAACGCGCGTCGAGTCGCCAACGACATCGACGGCGTTCCTCTGGTCGGCGACCTGACGAAGGAGACCGACCTGGAACGCCTCTTCGCGGAGATTGTCTCGAAGGCCGGCCCGGTGGATGCGCTGGTGAATAACGCCGGTGTTGCCAGCCGAAAGGGGCGCGATGTGCCCATCTGGGAGAGCGTTCGCGAGGACTGGGAGTTCGTCTTCAACATCAACGTGACGGGGCTGGTTCTCTGCTGCAAGGCGGTGCTTCCCGGCATGATCGAGCGCAAATACGGCCGCATCGTGAACATCGCGAGCATCGCGGGGAAGGAGGGGAACCCCAAGATGGCTCCTTACTCCGCGAGCAAGGCCGCAGTGATCGCGCTGACCAAGTCTCTGTCGAAGGAACTGGTGGGGAAGGGGGACATCTGCGTGAACAGTGTCGCTCCGGCGGTGATACAGACTCCGATTCTCGATCAGCTCGACCAGGCACAGATTAACATGATGCTCTCGAAGATTCCGCTCGGTCGCACAGGCAAACCCGACGAGGTTGCGGCTCTGGTTCACTTCCTCTGTAGCGGCGATTGCAGCTTCACAACGGGCTTTTGCTTCGACATCAGCGGAGGACGGGCAACGTACTGAGTTTGAGTAGGTGCCGCGAGCCGAGCGGCACTCCGAGTAGGCCCGCCGAGCCGAGGCGGGCTTTTGTCAGAAGCGCGGAGCGCGGAACCGAAGACAACAAACACTCGCCGGGCTTTCTGCTTTCGTTCCGAGTTCCGCGTTCCGCGTTCCGCGCTTCTCCCGTGCCGCTCGGCTCGCGGCACCTACTTTGCTCGACTCGGACCTACGAGGTTCACTCATGCGCACGGTCACCTATGGAGCAGCGTGCAGTCTCGATCTGTTCATCGCCCGGCCCGATGGCTCGGCCGACTGGCTCGTCTGGAGTGACGATGTGAACCAATTCATGGCGGAGTTCTGGCCGACCATCGACACGATCGTGTTGGGCCGCAAGACTTACGAAGTGATGTTGAAGAGCGGAGGCGGGGAAGGCGAGATGCCCGGAGTCAGAAGCTACGTGTTCTCGCGCACGCTCAAGGAAGTGAAAGGCGCAACGCTTATCTCCGAGGATGCCGGCGAGTTTGTCCGCAAACTGAAGCAGCAGCCGGGCAAAGGCATTTGCGTGATGGGAGGCGGCGAACTGGCGAAATCGCTCTTCGAGGCGGATGTGATCGACGAGTACGGACTCAACATTCACCCCGTCCTGCTCGGGTCGGGCATTCCGCTTCTGCCACCGATAGGCCGACAGATCAATTTGGAACTCATTTCGTCGAAGTCCATCGCGGGCGGGTGCGTGCTGGCAACCTATCGCGTGAAGCGCTGATCGGAGCCGGAAGCGTCAGCGACGGTGTTTTGGTTTTCCAATCGGAGCCGGAAGCGTCAGCGACGGGGCTTTAAACATGATCGGAGCCGGAAGCGTCAGCGACGGGCTTTAAACATGATCGGAGCCGGAAGCGTCAGCGACAGGGTATAAAGCCCCCTCG
>JAKEEV010001194.1 GCA_022616395.1 Planctomycetia bacterium
ACAACCTCTCCGCGTCCGAATCCGCACGCGATGAAGTCATTCTGCTTCCCCTGTTCCATTCCATGACCGACGCGGACCAGGATTACGTCATCGAACTGCTCGCCACGCCTTACGAGGATCGGTCGTGACGCAACCGCTCATTATCCTCGGCACCAGCGGCAGCGCGTACGACGTTCTCGACATTGTCGAGGCGATTAACGCGCGCTCTCCGGCCTGGGAGTTGGTCGGGTTCCTGGATGATGCCCGCACCCCCGGCGAGAGGCACCTGAATCTGGAAGTGCTCGGTCCGCTGACCGCTGCGTCCCGGTTCGAGCGGTGCCTGTTCGTCAATGTCATCGGCAGCGATCGGAGCTACCGACTGCGTCCGCAGTTGATCGCCAGAACCGGGTTGCCTGCCGACCGCTTTGCCACACTGGTTCACCCGCAGGCGGGGGTGTCGTCGCGGGCGAGGTTTGGGCGCGGAGTCGTGGTCAACTTCGGAGCGTCGGTCGCGGGGAACGTGACTGTCGGCGATCACGTTTCAATTGGTCCGGGGAGTGTGATCGGTCATGACTCGGTAATCGGGCCGTTCGCGATGCTGGCCCCGGCGGCAATCGTGAGCGGCTTCTGCCAGGTCGGAGAAGGAAGCTACATCGGGGCCGGAGCGATGATCCGCCAGACGGTGCGCGTCGGTGCCTGCGCACTGGTCGGCATGGGCGCGGTGGTCGTCAAGGACGTTCCGCCGGGTGCCGTTGTGGTCGGCAATCCCGCCCGGCCAATCGCCTCCGCAGTTTCGCCACGAAGCCGAATTCCTTCTCCTGTTGTCGAATCGCTTCCGGTCGCCGCGAACGTTCGCGGGACCTCCCTTTCCGAGAATCTCAGCACCTCATGAGCGCGGTCATCTGCGTAAACGATCTCTCGAAGCGGTTCCGGATTGGAGCGGCTCGGACCGGGCGGTTTCAGTACCGCACTCTGCGCGAGTCGGTGACCGATTCGGTAGTCGCCGTTGGCCGGCGAGTCGGACGGTTGTTCCGTCGGCGGGGTTGCGCGGAGACCGGCGAGCCGGGCGAATTCTGGGCGCTCAAGAACGTGTCATTCCGAGTTGAGCCGGGTGAAGTTCTTGGAGTCGTCGGTGCCAATGGTGCAGGGAAGTCCACTCTCTTGAAAGTGCTCAGTCGAATCACGCGGCCGAGCGCGGGCGAGGTTCGGCTTCGCGGGCGCGTCGGGAGCCTTCTGGAAGTCGGGACAGGTTTCCACCCGGAATTGACTGGCCGCGAGAACATCTTTCTCAATGGCTCCATCCTCGGCATGACCCACCGTGAAGTTCAGCGGAAGTTCGATCAGATTGTTGAGTTCGCCGAGATCGGTGAGTTTCTGGACACGAGTGTCAAGCGATACTCCAGCGGGATGTACACGCGGCTGGCATTCGCGGTCGCTTCTCACCTGGAACCTGAGATTCTGGTCGTGGATGAAGTTCTGGCTGTTGGCGATGCCCAGTTCCAGCAGAAGTGCCTCGGAAAGATGGGGCAAGTCAGCCGCAGCGGGCGGACGATCCTCTTCGTCAGTCACAGCATGACCGCGATCAAGGCGCTGTGTACCCGCGCGGTGCTGTTGGAAAAGGGACGAGTAACTCTCAACGGAGACGTGGACGAAGTGGTGAACCGGTATCTGTCGGCAGGGACCGACATGGCGAGTACCGGAGTCATTCCCGAGGATGCGCCGCGACATAGCGACGCTCCGGACGAGGCCCTGTTCCGGTCGGTCCGCGTGACTGACTTGAGCGGCGAGCCGGTGACCCAACTCTACTTCGGTCAGCCGTTCCAGGTTGTGTTTGTGTGCGATGTCCTCAGAGACATTCCGGATGCTCACTACGAGGTCAGCATCAGCACCCGCGACGGAACACACGTCACCTACGCGACAACGATGGATGGTGGATCGAGTGCCCGACGACTGACTCCGGGTCGGCACAAGCTGACGGCGACATTCGAGGGGCTGACACTGCTTCCCCGGCAGTACACGATTGATCTTGGAATTCACCATCAGAACGGAACAACCGCCGACTACGTCCAGCGGGTTTACAACTTCACCGTCTTGCGAGTCGCGGAAGAAGGAAACGATCATTACCCGTGGCCGCGAACGCGCGGGCTGGTCCGCGTCCCGGTTCGGTGGAGCGGACTTGATGGGTAATTCGCTTGGTGTTTGAGTGTGGTCCGCTCGCTCCGCGAGCGGTCGCGCGGCGAAAAGCAATACCCGCTCCCTTGGCAGTAGTATCAAGGGGTGGCGGCTTGGGTCAGCAGTTCTCGTTTCGGGGTGTTGAAGCGCCCTCCCCCCGCCACCCCCCTGCTTTTCTCCTCTCCTTGGTTTTCCCAGGATTTGTGGGGTTTTCTCACTTTGCGGTGCAAAGAGGTGGCCGTTATGGCCCCCAACTCCTTTAAAAGCTGGGGTTCTCGAAGGGAGGGGGTGGCCTTTATGGTTTCTCCTGGCCTGGCAGTTCGGTTGTCAAAGATCGCTCCCAACCCACTCCCCACATTACACTTAAAGTGAACATCTGTCTATGCCAGTTGCCATCCTCGGTTTGCGTGTTTTCGCGGTCCTCGCCTGGCTCGGCTGCCGGGGCGTGACGTGGGGTGCAGGGTAGCGTTTCTGTGGAGTCCCGGCCTGCGACCTTGTCCAACCGCAGGAAGTTGGCTGAGGTGGGCTGAAAACACCATGCCGTACCCCCACGCCCAACTTGAAACTACTGGTGAGAGAGCGGTTCACCAAGATCAGATCCGCTCCCTCAGTTGCGAATCACCAAAGACGTTACACGTGTTGCTACCCGCTCGCGGAGCGAGCGGACCACACTCCAGACAAATCCGAGTGCCGGAAGTGCCAATGGCCCGCGTCGATGTCATCATCCCGTGTTACAACTACGGCCGCTTTCTGGAAGGCTCTGTCGAGAGCGCGCTCCGCCAGGAGGGCGTGGACGTTCGCGTTCTGATTATCGACGACGCGTCGCCGGATGACACCGAGGTGGTGGGCCGACGGCTCGAAGAGCAAGACACGCGAGTGACCTACCGGCGGCACACGGTCAACAAGGGCCACATCGCAACATACAACGAGGGGCTTCTGGAGTGGGCGGATGGAGATTATGCCCTCGTGCTGTCAGCGGATGACATGCTAACTCCCAGCGCGCTTCTGCGCGCGGCCCGGTTGATGGACGCACACGCCAAGGTCGGGATGACCTATGGCGATGTCATCCGCTCCGCGACTCCCGACTTCGCGTCCGTACCCGTACCTCCAGCGTATGCGGTCGAGGTGATACAGGGACCTGCGTTTATCGAAGCCAGTTGCCGGGCGCTCTCCACGGGGGTTGAAACCGTGACGGCAGTTGTCCGAACGTCGGTTCAGCGCGCGGTCGGCGGATACCGGAAGGAACTTCCTCACGCGGGCGACCAGGAGATGTGGTTGCGGTTCGCCAGCGTGTCGGCAATCGGGCGGGTGAAGGCACCGCAGGGCTTTTACCGCAGACACGGCGAGAACATGTCGAACGATTACTACAGCGCCCTCGGCCGCAGAGACTTCGATCAAATCCGCTCGGCGTTCGGATACTTCTTCGCCGAGTTCGCTATTTGGTTGGCCGACCGGACACGGCTCGAAGGTCTGGTTCAGCAGGAATTGGCGATCCAGGCGTTCTACCTGGCGAACGAGGCGTTCAACGTCGGCGACCGGAAGCAGTGCGCGGAGTTGCTGGCGGAAGCGGTGACCCTCTGGCCCGGCGTCCGGCATCACCGCGGGTGGTGGCAGCTCCAACTCAAACGAGCCATCGGCAATCGACTCTGGTCGTACCTCCGCTTCCTGAAATGCGCCGGCCGCCGGGCTGACGCACCCACAACGTAAGGGTTGCTTCTATCTCCCCACATACTTCCCAACGGACTCGCACGCCCATGAACGTGTCGATCGCGATCCCGACTTACAACCGCGCCGCCGAGGTCGAGAAGACACTCGCGACACTGGCTCACCTCGATCTGGCCGGGTGCCCCGACCACGAAATCCTCGTCATCGACAACAACAGCACCGACGCGACACCGGTAGTGGTCGAGCGGATGACCCCGCTGTTTGGTGGCCGGTTGCGGTGCGTGCGGGAGACGCAGCAGGGATTGAACCACGCGCGGAACCGGGCCATCCAGGAGGCGCGCCATGAGATCGTCGCCTACCTCGACGACGACGTTGACGTTGATCCGAAGTGGCTGAGGCACCTGTCCGAAGCCTACGCCAGCGGGGACATCGCCGGGGTCGGTGGCCGAGCGTACTTGGTCTATCCCGGTCCCAAACCGCAGTGGCTTGGGGAGTCGATCGAAGGGCTGTTGACGAAGGTGGAACTCGGCCCGAAGCGCCGACCGGCCGGAGTGGACGAAATCTACGGGGTCAACCTGAGCTTCCGGAAGGACTGGCTCCACCGGGCCGGCGGGTTCCGACCCGACCTCGATCGCGTCGGTACCCGACTCACCGGCGGGGGCGATGACGAGATGATTCGCCGGGTGATCGCACTGGGCGGTGTCATGCTCTACGAGCCGGGCGCTGCGGTCGGGCATCGCGTCCCACCGGGTCGGATGCGGAGGAAGTGGTTCTGGAACCGCTGCCTCTGGGGAGGCGTGACGGAAGCGCGCCTCTGGCCCAATGAACAGGTGACGCTCTACCAACTGCTCCGCGCGACCTGGCATGTCGGGCTGATGAGCTGGCGAACATTCCGGGCGGGACTGTGGAACGGTCCGCGGTCGGCTGTCTGCTTCCGCCAGGCGCTGAACGTCGCGACCCGCACGGGAATCTGGGCGGGCCTGTTGAGTGAACTCTGGCGCAGAAGATGGCGCGGGAGTCGCAGCTCCGAGCCAGTCACGCTCACTCTTCCAACTTCGATCTCACCCGACCGCCAGCCGTCAACTCGCGAGAGTCTGGAGTCACGGGAAGTTGTTCTCGGCTGAGTATGGAGTATTCCGCCCCCCTCGTTTCTGGAGTTCGCCATGCTACTCGCTCGCGTCCTTCTCCCAGTGGCGTTGCTCGCGGTCGCAGCCTGCGCCCAGCCCGCCGCGCCGGCCGCCG
>JAKEEV010001195.1 GCA_022616395.1 Planctomycetia bacterium
AGACGATGCTCGCCACCCGCGCGGCACTGGTGGCGAACGAGCCTCCGTATGCCGAACACTCAGCGCGCAGGGACTGGTTCCGCGCCTTGCAGCAAGTTACCGAACGCCTTCGCCCGCTTGTCGCTGATCGGGTGCCACTCGCGGAGACGGAGCTGAGTCGCGTGCGTTCGGAAGTGGCAGCGAACGCCATTCTTCAGCGCCGCGACTACTCCTGGGTGCTGTATCCCGAAGAGACGCTGAAGCCGTTTCTGCAACAGTTCTTGGAGTTGAACTTTCCGCGCTCTTCGTAGGACGGCCTTTCCAGACCGTCTGTCTTTTCCAAGACGGCCCAGAAGGGCCATCCGACTTGTTTCTCCGCTGCGGTAAGTGATGAGACTTCGGTGAGGAGCGAACACGCCGGTTCCTGCGCGCTGTGAAGTCAAACCAAACCGATTGGCGTTCCTGGCGCGGCGGAGAGCTTTTGCCGGAATCTATCGGTTCTATCGTCTGGTATGTGCTACTTTTCAGAACACGCGACACGGTCGGGGGTGTGAAAACTACGCGCCGGCGAGAATTCACCTCGTCGGTTCGCCGCCTGTGGCCTACCCGCGTGAACCGTCCCACTCTGATCCTTCCCGGTAGGTCGCCCATGTCCTTGCCGCGCATTGTGCTCTCCGGTCCTGGTCCTCGGACCTGGGCTTCCTCGTGTCATCTGCGCATCGGGCGGTTACCCGAACTCGAAGTGACGCTCGACGACACCTCTGTCAGCCGACTCCATGCCGAAGTGTATCTGGGTGAGGACGGCTGGGTCGTGCGTGATCGCGGAAGCTCCAACGGCACTCATCTGAATGGAATGCGGATCGGGCGCACCCCACAACAAATCCGACTGAACGATACGATCCAGGTCGGGAACGTGACTCTCCACGTCGACGACCTGCGCGGCCGGCCGTTGTCGATCCGGGTTGACGGGCGTTCCGTGCAGATCGAAGCCTCGGCCGAACGGTCGTGGGACGAGGCGGTGGAAGCGTTCGAGCCATCCGAGGAGCGTCTTCAGCGCGATGGCCGCTCGTTTTTGAAACTGATGCGAGCCGGTTATCGTCTTGCGCATTCGCCGGACCCCGATCTCGCGCTGAGGCAGACGCTTGAAGAGGCAGTTGCGTTCTTCGGCGCCCAGCGCGGCGGAATCTTCCTCACCGATGCTCCATCCAGTCAGTTGATCGTGCGAAGTTACGCGGTCGCGGCGGGGCAAGACTCTCCGGGTCGGCCGCCTGGCAAAACGCTCGCGACGGTCGCCCTTCGCAGACGCCGGTCGGTGTTGTTCAAGGATTCCGCCGACGCTGCACCATTCCAGGCCGACAGCGTTCTCAGTGGCGACATGACCTCGATTATCTGCGCGGTGCTTCGCTCGCCGGATCGTGAACTCGGCGTGCTGCACCTCGACCGCGGACGGAATCAGGCACCGTTCACGGAAGCCGATCTCTATCTGGCCGATTCACTCGCCGCAGCCATCGCTCTGGGCATCGACCGTCAGGAACTGGTCGCCCGGCATCACGAACTGTTCCTCCAGACCATTACCGCTCTGGCTCAGGCAGTCGAGATGCGCGACCAGTATACCGGCAACCACACGCACCGGGTCACGGCCTACGCGATGCTTCTGGCCGAAGAGATCGGCATGAGCCACGAGGACCGCCGACACCTCCAGGCAGCCACCGCGCTGCACGACATCGGCAAGATCGGGATCGACGACGCGATTCTCCGCAAACCCGGCCGACTCAGCGGCCCGGAATTCGAGCAGATGAAGACTCACGTCCTGCGCGGAGCGGAAATCATCCAGATGATTCCCGGACTCGGCTGGGCGCTTCCGGTGGTTCGCGGGCACCACGAACGCTGGGACGGACGTGGGTATCCCGATGGACTCCAGGGCGAGGACATTCCGCTCTGCGCGCGAGTAGTCGCGGTGGCCGATGCGTTCGATGCGATGACTTCGGATCGGCCATACCGGGCCGGGATGCCCCCAGAGCGAGCGTTCGAGGAACTCCAGGCCGGCTCTGGGACGCACTTCGATCCGCGTTGCGTCGAGGCGTTCGTTCGCGTGCGTCCGAAAATCGAGGAGATGCTCGAACAGGAGGCCGTGTTCCGCCAGAAGGCTGAAAGCGGAACCCTCACGGTCTCACGTCGGGAGTTAGCCCAGCAACTCGCCAGCGACTCAGGGCCGCATACCATTCCAGCCGCCGTCATGAACTCGATCGCTCAAACCCCGATGCCCGCCAGCCGGCCGGGGTGACGGAAAGTAGGCCCGCCGAGCCGAGGCGGGCTGTTAGGAGCGCGGAACGCGGAACGTGGAGCGCGGAACGGAAGACAACAATCACCGGCGGGTATTGGATTTTCGTTCCGAGTTCCGCGCTCCTCGTTCCGCGCTTCTCCATGTGCCGCTCGGCAAGCGGCACCTACTTCGGTCGCACTTCATACAACACCACGGTTACCCCGCGTTCCTCCCAGCGCAACCGTGGACACAATCACTCTCGACGAGTTCGGCCCGCTCTCCGTGCGTAGACCCGCGACCGTCGCGGAGCTGTGTGAGTTGGTCAAGCACACGCGCGCAGCGAAGCAAGGGCTTTATCCCATCGGCGGCCGAACCACTCTCGATTTCGGACTTCCACCCACCAAGCCGGGTGTTGCGTGTGACACCACCGCGCTCAATTCAGTGATCGACTATCCCGCGCGCGACATGACCATCACCGCGCAGGCCGGCATTACCATTGCCGCGCTTCAAGCAGAACTGGCAAAGGAAGGCCAGTGGTTGCCGGTGGATGTAGCTCTGCCGACTCAGGCCACGCTTGGAGGCGCGGTCGCGGTCAATGCAAGCGGCCCCAGACGATACGGCTACGGCACACTCCGCGACTACGTCATCGGCATTTCGTTCGTGACAGACGACGGCGCGGAAGTGAAGGCCGGCGGTCGAGTGGTAAAGAACGTGGCCGGCTACGACCTGATGAAGCTTCAAATCGGCGCACTTGGCACACTCGGAGTCATCACACAGTTAACGCTCAAGGTGAAGCCCAAGCCGGAAGCATCGGCCGCGTTGGTGTTTGGCTGCGACTCCGATTCGCTCGCGGGTGTGCTGGACTTGCTCGCGGCTTCCCAATCGCGACCAGCAGCGGTGGAATTGCTCAACCCAGCGGCGTGGCGAGCGGGCAACTTCCACTCGACATCGGGAACAGACTGGATTGTCGCCATCGGGTTCGAGGAGAAGTCGGAGGCTGTTCGCTGGCAACGCGCAACTCTCTTCGACGAACTGAAGGGAAAGATTCCTGG
>JAKEEV010001196.1 GCA_022616395.1 Planctomycetia bacterium
GCCGTACTTCGCGGCCAGTTCGGCAACTGGGACATCTTCACAGAACAGAGCGCGCTCGCGATACTCGAAGTGGTCCATGATTGTGTGGTGGTGTGGTTTGGATCACAGGGCGGAAACCCTGTGAACAGATTCATCGTGGCATATCTTATCGGGTAGTCCTCGCAAACCCACGAATCATGCTGGCAGGATGATTGATCCCTGAGAGGCTTACCTCATGAAGCTGAATACACTCTGGCGTGTGTCGGCGGTTGTGGTCGCCGTGGTCTGCGCCGTACTCATCGGATGCAGCGAGAAGAAGGAGACGCCGCCCGCTCCGACGCCCGAACCCGGCCCGCCCGCCGAACCGCAAGCACCCGGCCCGCTTGGAGAGCCGAAGTTCTCGCTCTCGATCAACGAGTTCATCGCGGAGTACCTGGAGAACTCGCGCGAGGCGGACAAGAAATACTTCAGCACCGTCGTCGAACTCAGCGGCACGGCCAGCCTTGCCACGGTGGAACTCAACGCGGATGGCGTACCAGTCGGCAAGCCGGGTCATCACAAGGCCACTTTCACGCTGAGCGAACCAAACGCGAAGCGCCACGAAACGGTCATCGTTCGCGGGCTGTCGATTGCGACAATCGGCAAGGTACTCGAGGGCCAGAAGCTCAAGGTGAAGGGCAAGGTGGCAAAACACCAGCGCCTTCAGCCGGTCGAGATGCTCTTCGCGGAGGTGGTCGATTTTGGGGCGGACGCCGGCGTGCCGGTGACAGTTGCGGAACTCACCGCCAGCCCCGCGGAACTCACCCAACTGGCAAAGAAATGCGAGGGGAGATCGGCGGTGGTCAAGGCGACTATCGCCAACAGGCTCACCGAGGGCGATCGGGAAGTGATCGAGATCGAAACCCCTGGCGAGAAAGTGAAGTGCTATCTCGCCAACGGAATCGCGACGGTATTCACTTCCGGGCTGGAAAAGGGCAAGCAAGTCACGCTCGCGGGCACACTGAAACTCAACAATGAAAGGATCAAGGACGACACCAAGGACGAGATCAAGTGGTGGATCGAGATGCGCGACTGCGTCCCGGTGAACTTGCCAGCGCCCTGAGAGTAGGACAGGCATCTTGCCTGTCTGTTGATGTAGGACAGGCATCTTGCCTGTCATTGGGAAGAGACAGGCAAGATGCCTGTCCTACGAAGAGGTGACCGGCTCCGGTTGCTCGACCGCTTTCAGCTTGCGGTCGATGACGAATGGCCCGAACGGGATGATTGATGCAATCGCCGCCATGCCGACATGCTTTCGCAGGAGGTGACCTTGCCCCCACGCGACGAACGTGACCGTCGCATACGCGATGAACAACAGTCCGTGAACCAGTCCGACCCAGAATACGACTTGCTTGCCCACATCCGGCACGCCTGAGAGATACTTCATCGGCATCGCGACAAAAAACAATATCAGAGCCGAGACGCCTTCAATCATCCCAACTCCGCGTACTCGTCCGACTGGTGTCTGAAACACGGCAACCCTCTCATGGCTTGAGATTCAACTTCCCTGGATGATATAGCTGTGGTTGCCGTGGAGTAGGCAGACGGTATCGCTCGGGCGATCAACGATCAGAGCGAATACACGCAGAAGATCAAAACCCAGAATTGATTCCTCAATCGCTCCTGCTTGCCCAAAGGCTGAGCGCGTACCGCCGATGTTGGCGTAAGAGCCATCGGTTGCGAGGAATCGGATTGTTGTCCAGACTTCGAGCGTTGGGACCGACCCACCAACTCCTCCGAGTTGGTGCGCTGCAATCGTTGTCGGACGTCCGAGCTTCTGGAGAACAGCCGGGGCGAGGACAGTGACGTCCCCGCCTGTATCGATCAGAAAGTCGCAGCCGATCCAGTCGCCTGAAGAGGTCTCAACCTCCCCGTAGATCATCGGTCGCCAGATGGCACTGCCGACCTGAGCCCAGCGTCCGTTGATTCGCATAAATCTTCGGCCCCTGGAGTGTCGAAATGTGCTTCGTAAAGAACCCACGACCTGGATTGGGGTGCGCGGCCTGCGCGCGGGCAATTACCTCGGCGGGATCATCCCCAACGAACAACTCTTGTCCCGCGACGCACACGAACTTGCCCGCGTGTTGCGCGATGATCTCCTCTGCATGGGCATTCCACCACGTAACGTTCTTATCGAACTCTGCGAGGACAGCGAGATTTGTAGCGCGTTCCTCATCCGAAACCGGTGGTGTTTCGATGACGATCGGCGTCGGTTCAAGGGCACGGATCATGGCTTGACCTCGCGGGTCTGGGACACCATTACGATAGCCGCTCTTTCCATTCCCGCAACTGTCGTTCGACTTCCGCCGGGGCGGTGGAGCCGTAGCTTTTGAAAGCGGTCAGCGCGTTTGACACGCCCAGCGAAGACTTGATCGCAACACTCTGACCCGGCGCGACTGCCTCAAACATCGAGTCGGGCAACTCCGCGAGTCTGCACTTCCGCTTTTCGCATTCGCGGACCAGGTTCCCGACCGCTTCGTGTGCCGAACGCATCGGAACTCCGCGCGCGATAAGTGATTCCATGAGAGTCGTTGCGTCGAGGAAACCGGCTTCCAGACGCGATGCGATTACCTCACGCCGCAACTTGGTCTGACGCACGAGCGGTGCCGCGACCGAAAGACAACCGGCCACCGTATCGAAAGCATCGAAGATCGCCGGCTTGTCTTCCTGAAGGTCGCGGTTGTACGCCAGCGGAAGCCCCTTCACGAGTACGAAGAGTTGCTGAAGCGCACCGATCACGCGACCACTCTTCCCGCGCGTCAATTCCAATACATCTGGGTTCTTCTTGTGAGGCATGATGCTCGACCCGGTGCAGAACGCATCCGGCAAGTCGAGGAAGTTGAACTCTGTCGTGCTCCAGATCACCCACTCTTCCGCCCAACCGCTGAGGTGAGTCGCGATGAGCGCCAGGCAAAAGACGAATTCGAGCGCGAAGTCGCGGTCGCTGGAAACATCCAGACTGTTGCGCGCAACCGAATCGGAACTCAGTTTGGCGCGCACTGACTCACGATTGATGGGCAGAGACGTGCCCGCCAGCGCAGCCGCGCCAAGCGGAAGCACATTCACACGCGCCCGGCAATCGCGGAGGCGGTCGCGGTCGCGCTGGAGCTTTTCGACATAAGCGAGGAAGTAGTGAGCAGCGAGAACCGGCTGCGCGCGCTGTAAGTGCGTATAGCCAGGAATGATGACGCCCGCCTCGCGCTCGGCGGACTCCACGAACGCCTTCTGCAACTCCGCGAGCAATGCATCCAGTTCGTCAATGGCATCTCGCGTCCAGAGCTTGAGGGCGGTCACGACCTGATCGTTGCGACTGCGCGCTGTGTGGAGTTTTCTGCCCACATCGCCCAACTTCTCAATCAGCCTGCGCTCAAGATGCGTGTGAATGTCCTCAAGCGAGATGGAAAACTCCATCTTCCCCGCTTCAATCTCCGCGCCGATTTCTTCCAGAGACGAAACGATCTGCTCCGCCTCTGTCGCGGTGAGCAGTCCGACTTCCGCGAGCATCCGGGCGTGTGCTTGACTGGCGATGATGTCGTGCCGATAGAGCCGGCGGTCGAAGCTGATTGATTCCGTGAACGCTTCCACACGCGCATCCGTCCCGTCCGTAAATCTTCCGCCCCACGTCTTCTGGTTCATGTTGACCTCGACTTCCGCGATAAACATTTCTTACGATTTCCGCGCGCGGCTGACACTTTCCGCAGTCCGTGGGGGTACACATCGGCAACACAGTCCTGAAGGGAGACTCTCCATGCGATTCCGATGGTTGGCTGCCGCCGCGGTCGTATTCCTGACGAGCGGCCTTGCTTCCGCCCAGCCGAAAGTCGCCGAGCCGACAATTGAAGTGCGTTTGCGTTCGGTCAATGACCTGCTCGACAAGGCCGAGTTCGTCGCGGAGCTTGCCGGGAAGGAAGAATCCGTCAAGCAGGTTCGCGAACTCATCAAAGTGTTGAGCATGGACGGCAAGGGGATTGATGGGATCGACCCGAAGCGCCCAATCGGTGCTTACGCGACGCTCGACAAGGACATCGCGACCAGTCCGGTCGTCGTCATGGTTCCAATCGCCGATGAGGAGACGTTCCTCACGCAACTCAATGCTCGCTACGGTTTCACGGTCGAAAAGGGCAAGGACGGCACGCACAAGGTCGTGACCGACAAGCCGGGGATCGAAGAACTTCACTTGCGGTTTGCTAACGGCTATGTGTACATCGCCCGCGCGGTCAAGGACATCGACCCGAAGGGACTCATTCAGCCAAAGGCATACTTCGCGAAGGACGATGGCTCGGTGGCGTCGGTTCTGGTTCGCATCGATCAGATTCCCGATGACTTGAAGAAGTTCGCGCTTGGATACATCGAACTCGCGCTCAACGAGGAGCGCAAAAAGAACGCGGAGAACGAGACCGCCGCCGAAAAGCAGTTGAAGGGCTTGGTGCTCGATGCCGTCCTCGCGGGCTTCAAGGGTTTGACCAATGACGGCAAGGAACTCTCTGTTCGCGTGTTCGCCGATCCGAAGACGGATGAACTGTCAGCCGAAGTCACGCTGACAGCAAAAAACGGTTCAGCCACTGCCAAGAACTTCTCAGCGCTTGGAAGTAAGACGAGCCTCCCCGCGGGCATCGTCGCGGTCACCAACCCGGCGGCACGCGCCAACGTGAAGATTGCCGTGACCGATGGCATGAGGAAGGAATATGTCGCCGCGATTGATGCGCTTCTGGCCGATGTGAAGAAGAACGCGCCTGCGGGTGCTGAGGACTGGTTCAAGCAGTTGGCGGACGCCATCGAGCCTTCGTTGAAGGCTGGCGAACTCGATGCGGCTGCATCGCTCATCGGTCCCGACGCGAAGGGGCGCTATCAGTTGATCGCCGCGCTCGGTGTGAAGGATGGGAAGAAGATCGAGAAGTTCGTGAAGGATCTCGCTCCGTTCATCGGCGAGGCGGGCGAGTTCACTTTCGACATCGAGAAGATCGGCGACTTCGCGCTGCATCGCATTGATTTGCGGAACACGCCAGACGAGTTCGAGAAGGCATTCGGCACGAAATCGATCTGGCTGGGCGTGTCGGACAAGCATCTGGTGTTGAGCATCGAACCGGACGGCGCAACCATCAAAAAGGGACTGAAGGCGAAGGCAGTGCCCGTGGCCGTGATGTCGGGCGAGGTCTCACTCGCGAAGCTCTTGCCGCTGATTCAACCCGATCTGAAGCCGGATGAACTCAAGGCACTCATCAAGGACGCCTTTGGCGATGGCCCAACGACCGGCAAGGACACCATCGGCTTCAGCGTCGAAGGCGGCGACAAGCTGACGGTGAAGTTCAAGGTGAAGGGCAAGGCCGTGCGCTTGGGCGCAGGGCTGGATTTGCTCAAGGGGAAGTGACAAAGTAGGTGCCGCTTGCCGAGCGGCACACAATCGGAGCCGCGACCGTCAGGGAGCGTTCTTAGCTCATCGCTCCCTGACGGTCGCGGCTCCGAAAGAAACCCGCCTCGGAAAGGCGGGACTACTTCTCTGGCACCAATTCCACACACACCAACTCGTGCGGGCCGGCGTTCTTCCACGCCTCGCCGCCGTCGGTCTTGGCAAACAGGAAGCGATCCGCGAACGCCGGGTGACCCCACACACGACCCTTCAGCACTTTCGTGCGCGATTGCTCCTCGTATTCCTTTGGCGTGAGGCGAGCCAGCACCAACTCGCCGTTGGCGTTGAGAGCCAGTATGCGGTCGGTGTTGTTCAGCCAGACGATGCTTGCGTGCGGATTGCGAGCGCGTGGCGAAAGCTGGTTGTCGTCATCCCAGAGCTTCTTGCCCGTTGCCAACTCGAAGCATGTCAGGCCAAATCCGCGATCATAACTGTAGACGTGCTTGTCTCGATAAAGAGGCTGAGACATCACTCCTCGAAGTGTCTTCGCATCCGTCCAGATCACCTCGGCGTCAGTCGGCTTCTCGCCTAACTTGATCGCCTTCGAGCCTTCCCAGTATCCCGTCACGAAGAGAATGTCATCGTAGAAGACCGGAGACGTGATCGAGACGCCATAAGTCACTTCGTAGGGCACCTTCCAGAGAGCCTTGCCGGTGGCGGGGTCCATGCCGTGAACGTTTTTCGGCGTCCAGATCACGATTTGCTTGCCGGACTTCGGCTGAATCACCACCGGAGTGCAATAACCAGTGGGATCATTCAGCGAGCGCCACACTTCCTTGCCGTTGGCGCGATCGAACGCGATCACGCACCCGTTGGCCTTCGCGCCCAGATGCACAATCAGGTTCTCTCCGTCAATCACCGGCGAACCGGCGAATCCCCACTCCGGCACCTTCGCACCGAACTTCGCGACGGTGTCGTGTTGCCAGATGATCGCGCCGGTCTTCGCGTCGAAGCAGAAGAGGTGCCCGACCGCTCCGAGCGTGTAGACTTTGCCATCGTGGATCGTCGGCGAGACTCGCGGGCCGTTGGCGTAGCCGCCGAGGTTGCCGTAGCGCACCGGGTATTTGTGCTTCCACAGTTCCTTACCCGTCTTCGCATCGAAGCACAGCATGCGTTCGGTGCCATCGGGCTTGCCGTCCTCGCCCTTCTCCTTGTCCTTCTTTTTGGGAATGGGAGATTCGAGGTCGAGCGTGTAGACGCGCCCGTCCGCGACCGTGATCCCCGCGTATCCGCCACCTACGGGTTGTTTCCACACGATCTTGAGTCCGGCTTCCGGCCACTTGTCGGGCAACTTCGGCGCGTTCCAGGAGCCATCGCCACGCGGTCCGCGCCACTTCGGCCAGTCCTCCGCAACCGCTCGCGGCGTTGCGAGGACAGCCAGTGACCCAACAACCAACAATGTGAAACTCACGCGGCTCATATCTTGATTGTCTCCCCGGCTCCGTGGTTGGAGCCGCTCTTGTTTGCGGCTTCGATGAACGCCACCAACTCAATCGTCTCCGCGATGTCCAGCGGAGACTTGCCCGTCTTGAACATCTCGACGACCTTCTTGAGCAGCTCGCGATAGATGAACTTCGTCTCGACCTTCACCGGTTGAATTCCTTTCTCCGAGAAGCCGACAAAGCCGTAGCCGCTTGCGCCGGTGCGGATGCCGCGGAAGGTCGCGACTCGGCCATCGGCCCACTGACCGGTTGCGACATCGACTCCCTTCTCGTGCGTGGAGGTGACGCGCTTGCACCCACGACCCATCAGCGTGTAGAGAATTTCGATTCCGTGAATGCTGTAGTGGAATAGCCCCGCGTTGCGCTCAGCGACCGGCGAGAGCGACGCGGGCGAGTAGACCACGCAGCCGACCAGCTTGCCGCGCTTGGCATTGGCGACGAAGTCCACCACTTCCGGCGCGTAGCGAAGCGAGGAGGAAGAAAAGAGCGGCAGCTTTTTCTTCTCGGCCAACTTCGCGATCTTCTTCGCGTCTTCGAGCGAGCAGGTATAAGGTTTATCGATGAAGCACGGGATACCCGCTTCAAGGAACGGTTTGGCGCGCTCGTAGTGAACCGTCCCGTCCACCGCTTCGATGAGCATGCCGTCCACCTTGCCGATCATGTCTGCTGGTTTCTCGACAAGCGGCACGCCGAACTCTTTCATCTGCTTTGTGAACCCCGCGATGCGCTCCGGCGAGAGTTTCGATTCGCCGGGGCAGCCGATGACGATCTTCGCGCCATCGACGAATTGCTCCTTGTCGTTCCCGATGTGGTTGAGGCGCTGGGTGAAGGCGACACAGTGCGATGTGTCGAAGTCGAGGATGCCGAGCTTGATCATGGGAGGGGTTCCGGAGGCCCGCCGAGCCGAGGCGGGCGCATTGGCGAACCCCGCCCACAAGGGTGGTGGGTGCTGCGACTCCGACCCACCGCCCTTGCGGGCGGGGTTCGCCCAAAACCAGTGCCGCTCGGCTCGCGGCACCTACCAGTTACTCTCTTCGCAGAGCCGGGATGACCGGCACACGCAGGATACCCGCTGTCGCGGCGGATGCCACAATGAACCCGACCGCGAGCACCAGACCGAGCATCCACGCGAGGCGCGTCCAGGGGATTTCAGCTCCGCTTGCCACGTGAGGAGCCACGGAAGCAAGCGCCGCCAGCACTCCACCCCCGAGGCCAACAAGCAAGAGCAGCGCGTGTTCCACCAGCACAAGGAACTGTAGCGCTCGCGTGCGATAACCGACCGCGCGGAGCAGCGCGAGTTCGCCCAGTCGCTCCCAGACACCACGCAGGATCACCACCGCAAGACCCAGCACGCCCAGCATCAGTCCGAAGCCGCCGAGAAGCTGGAACGTGGACAAGTACGCGCCGATCACGGCCTGGAACGATGCGACGCGCTCTCGCGTGGACGTGACGACAAGCCCGTTGGTGCCAAAGCCGACTTGCAGCGCGCGAGAGACGGTCTGTTCCTTCTCCGGAGGCGTGCGAATCAGGAACACGCGATAACCGTCCTGCTTCGGAAACGCGCGGGCGAACTCCGCGTCGCTTGTAATCAACTCGCTCTGGAACGGGCTATCGACCAGTGTGCCAACAATGCGGAAGGTGATCTCGTTCCCATCATCATCGGGCATCGTGAACCGGTCCCCGACTCCCTTCTTGAGCATCCACTGTGCGGTATTCTGCTCGCAGAACACCGGGATTTCCCCCAGTCGGCCGCGCTCCTTCAGTAGCAGCCACGGGTTCGCTTTCTCTTCGGGCGTGCTCGCCTCAGTTGCATAAAACTTGAATCCTCCGCGCGCGATGAGCGCGTCCGGCACACCGAGCACACGCGGTCGCGCGGCCTGGAAGAGATTCATGCAACTCGCATCGTCACCAGCGCGCAGTCGCAGCGCGAACACTTCTTGCAATCCCGCATCGAGTTCTGCTTTGGCCGCGAGGAACTGCGGTGTTTCCGGTGGGTTGTCGGGGTCCGCGCCCGCGGGTGCGTAAGCTTTGCGTAACTGTCTGTCGAGGTCGGTTCGGCCCAGGCCAGAATCGAACGACTGGAAGATTGGATTGTTCGCTTCCGCAATCAGATTGAAGCCGCCACTGCCGCCGGTCTGGCTCAGGAACTCCTTATCCGGTTGTCGGCGGAAACTTTCAACTGCGACGAGCAGAAACGCTGCCGCCGCGAGAAGCGCCGCGGTGAGCAGACTTCGGGCCGGATTGCGCGCGGCGTTGCGCGTGCCGAGTTGCGCAAGCGCGGGAATCCCTCGGCCGTGAACGGCCCGGTGTCGCGTGCGCTTCATCCACACCCACACGCCCAGAAGCGCTGCGGTCAGAAGTAATCCGCCACCACCGAAGAAACTCATCGCCTGGTAGTCCGGGTTGTCCACCGATCCGCCCGCGATGAGCAGCGCGATACCCACAATCACCGCGCAGAGCGCAAGAATCTTCGTCCAGCGTGAAGCGCCCTTCACCGCGTCCGTTGCGACGGCCGTTTCACCACGAAGCAGCGCGGGCGGAGCCACCTTCACCAGTCCGCGCACACTCCACCAGAGAGCCGCGAACGCCATCACGACCGTCATTCCGAAGCCAAGTGCAAAGCTCATTGGTGTGGCGTGTGGTTTGAAGTAAGCCTTCACTCCCTCATCCGGCCACAGGTCGAGCAACACATGAAGCAACAACCGGTTGTACGCGATGCCCGCACCAAGCCCGATGGCCGCGCCGAGTGCCGCGACCATCAGCCCTTCGCTTAACAGCAGGCGCCGAACTTGCCGCACGGAGAAGCCAGTCGCGAGCAGCAAACCGATTTCCTTCGCGCGCCGATCAAGCGAAAGCCGGAAGAGCAACCCCACGAGCATCAGCGCCGCGGCGATGAGGAAGAAACTGAAGCCGAGGAACAGCCCGCCGAAGTCTGTTCCTCCCTTGCTCGCTGTGAGCAGGCGCTCGCGGATCGGATCGAACACCAATCCGGACGGCTTCGGGTCGAGGCGTTTTGGCAGAGTTGTGTGGAGTCGCTGATTGAGTTGCTCCAGTGATTCACCAGCCGCGGGCGCGATGCGAACCGAGGTATCCGACCCGTATCGGCTGCCGAAGAGCTTCCGACCAGTGGCGAGGGTCACATAGGCCATTGGAGTGGCCTTGTTCGTGTTGAAGAATGCGGCTCGCGGGTGTTTGTCCGGCACGCGAGCGCGAATCTTCTCCTGCGGCAAGACCGGCGGCCGGTCCCAGTTGTGAAGATCGGCCCGCACATCGGTCACTCCGCGAATCTCCGGTGTGAGGTCTCTGTCGCGTGTCGCGCCCGCGAGCGGGACATATCCGCGAAGCGTGAGTTCGGCTTCCTTGAGCTTCCCTTCCCCTTCAACCTCCGGGTCGAAGTAGGTCATCCGCAACTTCGTGCCGGGCGAGAGTCCTTTCAGTTCGGAACCTTGCCAGTCGAGGAGGATGACTTCGTCATCGGCCAACGCCGCGACAGCCTTCGGAAGGAATGGGCCAAGCGGAGCTTCCGCGCTTGCGTTGAGTCCCGCGATCACGGGATAGGGGATCTCCTTCTTGCCGAACGCGAGTGTGTCCGCAACGTACACCACTGTCGGTTCGGCACGCACGCCAAGTTCGCTTGTGGCGGCTTCGATGGCCTTCACTGTGTTCGGCGGAAGGATAAGTTCCGTCGATTCGACGCTGAGGTAAGGGCCGCGGCCGAACCGCCGGTCGATCTCGCGGAACTTCAGGCCGAAATCTTCCGCTTGTAAACGTGCGTGAAGTGCGGAATTCAGATCATCTGCCGAGGCACCGCGCGCGAGCAGAACAGTTGCGGTCGGGGTGTCGTCGCCGGTCATCAGACGGGCAACCCGGCGCAGCGGGACGAACACATTCAGCGGAGCGGCCGGGTTCGGCGTCAGGTTAAAGTCATTCTCGAAAGCATCACCGGGCAACACGGCGATTACGTCGAACTCGTCTGTTGCGGTGACGTCATCTGTCGCGCGTTTGGCGAGTGACGATGATCGTGGCATCTCCGAGAACCGTTCGATGCCGAGCTTCACCTTGTCGCCAGCTTTCACGCCGAGTTTCTCCGCGACGCGATGCGACAGCACCACCTGTTTCCCAGTGCCCTTCCAGTCGACGCCCGACACCCCGGCCGGCGCGAAGCGGTCATCCACTCCCAACACGGTGATATGGCCGAGGTAAGGCGCGGTCGCCTCGTCGGTAGTCACCGCCTGAATCGAACCGGGGAGAAGAAGCACCGGCGCGACCTGACCGGGCAAGCCGTCGGCGATGTCCGCGCGGACTGGTCGCGGGAAGAACGCGACAGCCTCGACGCCGCTCAACTGTCGCTCCACGCGCTCGCGCAAACTTCCGCGCAGAGAATCTCCCACCAACAGCGCGCCGGTGAGCACAGCCGAGCCGACCGCGACTCCCAGGAGCACCGCGAAGTTTCCGCGCGCGTGATACACGAGGTTGCGAGCAACAAGTGTGGTGGAAGTGAGCATCGGAGGAAGTGAGTGAGGGAATCAGTCAGATGGATTGAAGCGTACCGTCGGTCATCTCGAAGCGTTTCGGGAAGAGTTTCGCCAGTTCCGCGCTGTGTGTCACCACAACAAGCACGGTTTGTTCCTGCTTGTGAAGTTCCAGGAGCAATTCGCCGACCGCGTGGGCGTTGGTGCGGTCGAGATTGCCGGTCGGTTCGTCCGCCAGAAGCAGTGTGGGCTTTAACACAAGAGCGCGCGCGACCGCGACGCGCTGACGCTCGCCTCCGGAGAGTTCCGCCGGTCGGTGATCGAGCCGGGTGCCGAGGCCGACGCGGTCGAGTAACTTGCGGGCGTAGGCTTCTGTTTCCTCCTCATGCGTTCTGCGGTTCACGAGTGTGGGAATCAGCACGTTTTCAAGAACCGAACACTGAGGAAGCAAGTGGTGATCCTGAAACACGAACCCGATGCGCGCATTGCGGAACGCGGCCAACTCCGCTTCGGGTAACGCGAACGGATCGGTGCCATTGAGCGCGATCTTCCCCGCCGTGGGCCGATCGAGCGTTCCGAGGATGTGCAGCAGCGTGCTTTTACCCGAACCCGACGGCCCCATCACCGCGACCGACTCGCCGCGCTCCAGTGTCATATTCACGCCGCGCAGCACGGAAAGCGTGCCGCTTCGCGTGGGATATTCCTTCGAGACATCCGAAACGACGAGTGACATAGGGGTGTCAGTTCGATGTGGGCGGGTTGGGATGGTCGGGGTCGTTCCCGTCGTCGAGGTAGATGAGTTGGTCCGCACCGACTTCGATGTACGCGGTGTGATCCGAATACTCCAACTCGACGCCGTACAATTCGCGTCCCTTGTATCCCAGTGGTCCGCGAAGTTCAATGATGCGGCCCTTCAGTCCAGGGTGGTAGCGGATCTGCACGCGGTCGCCGAGTCGAGGAACACGCACTGTGTTGTTCGCTTGATCGGACATGAGGCGTCTCCGGGGAGTTACCAGGGCGCTGCGCTGAGCAACGCGAGTAACGTATCATACATGATCTGGTCGAGTTCCACCGCAAGCTCGCCGCAGGAAGTTTGCCACGTCCGAACCATCGCAATGTCAAGCGACGGGCCTGGCGGTGCGATAACTCCGTGA
>JAKEEV010000167.1 GCA_022616395.1 Planctomycetia bacterium
GAGGCGGGCGCAATAACACTTCATCGTCGCGCGAGTCATCGCTCGATTCCGCGGACTCGCTTTCCTGGGGCGCGCGGACTGGCGGGTTCTCGCCCGTTTCGGCCTCGCTTCCTCTTGCGCTTTGCGCACTGCCGTTCTCAGCGCGAGTCGAAGTTGTTGAGCGCACCAGTCGGCGCAGATGAGCCAGCATCGCGGCATCGGTGGCCGCGAGTTTCCCTTCGGCTGTCGCAATGTACCCCTGCCCCGATCCTCGCACCCACTCGGCGACTTGTACCAACCCCGCGAGCCGTAACTCGGTCAGTGGTTCATCAAGCGAATCGCGCGGAATCCCCGACGCGGAGGCAAAGCGCGACGGGAACCATGTCCCATCGCTCCCCGCGATCCACAACAGCACCTGATCGGGTGTCGGTAGGGACTCAGCATTCTGCGCAGCCGGCTGCGAAGATGTGGAATCAACTCCCGGAGCGCTGATGATGATCGGCAGCGGAGTTGAGTCGTCGGTGGTGGGTGATTCAACCTCGTGTCCCGGTTCCATACATGGCATTATGAATGCCTGAGAGCGAACTGTCGATGCAGTCGCGTCCGTTTTCATAAGGCTGATATGCGCTCGCGTTGATTTCTTTTTGTAGCCGGCCTCTGTGAGGCCGGAGGGACACTGTCCGCGAGGCTGATATGCGCAGTGACGGGTTGATGGTTGCCGATGAGGTGTGGGACGCCATCGCCGAGCGCCGAGCGGTTGTCGCGCTGGAATCGACACTCATCGCGCACGGCTTACCGTGGCCGACCAACCTTCAAACCGCGCGCGAAGCCGAATCCGCGATCCGCGCGCTGGGAGCTGTTCCCGCGACCATCGCCATCTGGAATGGCGTTCCCACCATCGGTTTGACCGATTCGCAACTGGAAGAACTCGCGCGCGCTTCAGGCGTTCGCAAAGCCAGCCGACGCGACCTCGGAGCTGCAATCGCGCTGAAGCAACTCGCGGCCACGACAGTCTCCGCGACGATGGCGCTCGCTCACAGCGTCGGCATTCGTGTGTTCGCAACGGGCGGAATCGGAGGAGCACATCGGGCGCAGCCAGTGAGGAATGAGGAATTAGGAATGAGGAGAGAAGAGACGGCTTCCGCTCCCGAGGTTCTTACTCCTCATTCCTCATTCCTCACTCCTCACTCTTCTCTCCTCATTCCTCATTCCTCATTCCTCACTGGCTTGTTCGATGTTTCTTCCGATCTCACCGAACTTGCACGAACTCCGGTGCTGGTCGTGTGCGCTGGAGCGAAGAGCATTCTGGATTTGCCGCGAACGCTTGAGATCCTCGAAACGCTCGGCGTGCCGGTCATGGGTTATCGCACGGATGCGTTCCCCGCGTTCTATGTGCGAGATCACGAGCCTTCTCTATCGGTTTCGGCGCGTGTGGATTCAGCGGAACAGGCCGCGGACGTGTTCGCGGCTCATGTGCGTTTGGGCGGAAAGGGCGCGGTGCTGGCTCAACCTTGCCCGGAGGAAGTCGCGGTGCCCGCGGCAGAGTTCGACCAGTGGTTAATCGAAGCCGAACGCGAAGCCAGCGCCGCGGGTGTTGTCGGTGCCAAGCTCACGCCGTTTCTGCTCGCGCGACTGGCAGAGTTCAGCGGCGGGCGCACGCTCGCGGCCAACCGCGCGCTGATCGTCGCCAACGCCCGCCTCGCCGCCGAAGTCAGTGCGAAACTCTGAAAGTAGTAGGCACACTCCGTGTGCCGTTCTTCAGAGTAGTCATCACGCTCCGCGTGATGTGTCTTTCTCTGCGCCGCTTGCGCGTCGGCATCACGCGGAGCGTGATGTGTATTTCTCTTCAGAGTAGTCATCACGCTCCGCGTGATGTGTCTTTCGGGCATCACGCTCCGCGTGATGACTACTCTGAAGACAACGCTACCCAGCGAAATTCACTCCTACGTTTCACCTGTCGATGTCCACGATGCCTCCGTCGGAGATCTGAATCAACTTCGCAAGCGTGCTGTTTTCAAACCCGCTGCGCAGGAATTTCACCGATCCATCCGCCATCAGAACGAGCGCGCCGGTGCGATAAACGCCACCGAGCTTCGGCACCTTGTTCGGTGCGAACTCCAGCTCATCCGGTTTCGTCCAGATCACCGGGTCGTAAGCCTCGGCCACGAGAGTCGTCACCGATAAGCCATCAGTGATCGAGCCGAAGGTTACTCCGCGAGGCGATTGACCCTTCTGTTGCGGCGGAAGCCACGTTCCCGGTCCGGTGAATCCGCGATAGAACGTGTAGCCGTTGGTACTCGTTCCCGGCATGTACACCTTCGGCATCATGCGAATCAATTTCTTGTTGTGCTCGCTATCCCACGGCTCATTGGTTTTGAATTGCCGGAAGAGATTCTCTTGTTCGAGGTAAGGCAACAGGGCGACGCGCCAACTCAGCCCCGGCTTACCGGTCTTGTCCGCGTAGCCCGCGGGGAGCGAGCCGGTAGCGTCATGGTAATTGTGAAGCGCCAGGCCAATCTGTTTCAAGTTCTCCGCGGACGCCGTCCGTAGCGGCGCTGAGCCTGTCGTGTTGAATACCGGACTGCTCGGCGCTCCGGGATCGCGCGTGGATGTGGGACCAGGCGGTGGAGGAGTGCCGGGCGGGTTTGGGTTTTCCGGTGGCGCGGATTCGGTCGGCTTGGTCTTCTTGCACGCGGGCAGACAGGCAAGTCCAATCGCCGCGCTCAGCGCCAAAAGCATCGCGCGACGAATGATACGCACGGACATGGAATAGCTCCTGTTCGGGGCCGATGGGATTCCCGACAGGTTACTCCAAGCCGACCGCAACGAACAGCAAAACGCCCGTTTGGGAAGTGTGAGTGTGAGTGCGAGTGTGAGTGAAGACAGAAAACCAGAGCCAACAGCGCTTCTGGTTTTCCGTCGCGACCACCGACCCGACACCTGGTTTCCACGAGTACAGGAATAGATTTTGGCGTTGTGGAGGTTTGACCCAGCCGGCTCACGCCGGCGGTTCGACAATGCCCAATCCACCCAGCCGGCGTTAGCCGGCTGGGTTCCTTCCACTGCCAGATTCCATTCCTGCACCCGTTTCCACGAAGGAAGTTGACTTTCGGCGTGCGATAGGGTAAATTTGTATAGTAGTTGGTTCGCGGCTCCCCATCTCACCGTTCGTCTTGCTCTTTCCGCCTTCCCTCTCCCCTCCCCCGCACTGCTCACTGATGACTGATGACTGATGACTGATGACTGCTCACTGCTCACTGATGACTGTTCACCGAACGACTGTCTCCTTTCACTTCGCAAGGTGTGTCATGTTTGAAACTCCGCTTGAACACGTCGATGAAAACCTTCTCTTTGATGTCGCTGACCTCCGAGCGCGAGGACTCTCCTGGGAAGCCACCGCCAGAGAACTCAAGTGCGACTGTGCTTCTCTCAAACGCACCGTCGTCCGCGACCAACGATTCCTGCCCCTCCACCAACGGCTCCGGCTCGACTTCCAACACGAAACCGAAGCCGAAATGCTCATCAGCTTCCGCAACCGCATGCGCAGCGACTCCGAACTCGAACAACGACACGCCAGCCAGGACGCTGCCAGACACATAGCCAGCGAACGACGGAACTCCACTCGCCTCGAAGTCGAGAAGATGCGGCTGGAAGTCGGGAAACTGCGTCTGGAAGCGACGATGGCAAAAGAAACCGCTCGCGCCAAAGTGGAAGCCGAGAACAAGAAGGTGATCGCGGATGATCCGTTGTCACGGGAGTGTCAGTGGAGTCCCGAGGAGCGGGCAAGATACGACGCCCACCTGGCTGTGATCGCTGCTCGGTCCGAGAAGGACGCCGCGGTTAAACTCAGTGCGCTTGGGAGGTTGGTGTATGTGTGGGGTGGGAAGCATCCACTGGGAGACCATCCGCCGGATGAGACCGATACCCCTGTGTTTCTGCGAGCCGATTACACGGTGGGTTATGAGTATGGTGTGGTGTACTGGGCGATACCCAATCCTCCTCCGACCGATCCTCGCGAGGGTCCGTTTCCTCCGCCGGAGTTGGATGGCGAGGGGAATCCGATTCCCCGCAATCCTCGTCCGCCGTCTCGTTCGATTTACGACAAGGAGGGTTCCGAGTTGCCCACCGGCCACCAACTGCCACCGATTGAGAAGAAGAGTATGCCCGAAGACGAGAAGAAGCCCGACAGCGAAGAGAAGAAATCCGAAAGCGAGAGCAAGCTTGCGGATGCTTCCACTTCCAATGAACGTGGAGTGCTGACAATGGCTTTCGAGCCAGCGTCCGCGATGTGGGCGTTGTGCGTGTTGTGTTTGCTGTGGGTGATGCGTGCGATGTTCGTTGTGTGTTCGCGATGTGTCTCGGCTGTCGCGGAAGTGGTGTCGGGCTTCGGCGCTGTGTTTGTTGCTCCGTGGGATGCGTTCACAACTGTTTTCCTGCAAGCCAGCCGGTACTCCAGGCGGACTGGAAGTTATAACCGCCGATCCAGCCGTCGAGGTCGAGCACTTCGCCCGCGACGTAAAGCCCCGGCACGCGCTGGCTCTGCATCGTGCGCGAGTCCACTTCGTCGAGGCTCACGCCTCCGGCCGTCACTTCGGCCTTCTCGAAGCCAAGCGTTCCGCGCAGGGGCAACCGCAGGCGTTTCGCGCTGGCGACAAGCTTCTGTCGGTCGGTTTTCGCCAGAGCCGCGGCCTTGCGATCTATCGCCAGCCCACACAGCGCGAGCAGTTGATCCGCGAGCCGACGCGGAAGCTTCTCGGCCAGCACAACGGCGAGTTGCTTCTTGCCGGAAGCGAGCGATTCGGCGCGAAGAAACTCCTCGAATGTCATTTCCGCTTCGTGCGGCAGGAAATCCACTTCCAGTATGAGCGACGCCGGGTCCGGGTGACCGCTGACCGCGCGGCTCACATCAAGCGGAGCGGGTCCGCTGAGGCCAAAGTGCGCAAAGAGCATCGACCCGCGCCGAATCGCCAGCGGTTTCCTTTCGTCGCGGGCGATCACTTGTAAATTCACAACCGGGATTGTGATTCCGCGAAGCTCGCCCACCCAGTCCGCTTGCACCGTCAGGGGCACGAGCGCGGGGCGCGTGGGAACAATCGTGTGGCCGAACTTCCGCGCGATCGCGTATCCGTCGCCGGTTGTTCCGCAGCCGGGATACGACTTTCCGCCGGTGGTAATCAGAACTTTTTCGGCAGTGAGAGTGCGCGCGGAAGTAGACACGCGAAACCCGCCTTCCGGATTCACTTCCACATCTTTGAGCGGCTCATTGAGCGCAAGCGTCGCGCCACTTCTTGCGAGCCGCTTCAACAGCGCCTCTAACACATCAACCGCGCGGTTGCTAACCGGGAACACCTTGCCTGTCTCTTCGACTTTCGTTGCAACGCCTGCTTCGTTGAACAGCGCGACCGTTTCGCGCGGGCCAAGATACGCGAGCGCGGAGTGGAGGAACTTGCCGTTGGGTCCGAACGCCTCGACAATGCCGCGCGCGTCGCAGTCGTGCGTGATGTTGCAGCGAGTCCCGCCGGACATGAGGATCTTCACGCCGGGCTTCTTGCTCTTCTCAAGCAGCAACACCTTGCGTCCGCGTTCGGCCGCGTGGATGGCCGCGAGCAACCCGGCCGCGCCCGCACCCGCGATGATGGTGTCAAAATCGAATGGCATGAGGGGATTGTATTCTCACTTCTTCGCGCGCATGTTGAAGGCATGGCTGAGATACTTTCATTCAAGACGCCGGAATTCCTCTGGCTGTCTCCGCTGGCGATTCTGGTGGCGTGGGTGTCGTCGCGTTGGCGTCGGCCGGCGATGCGCTTCAGCGATGTGAGCGGATTCGCGGGTCGAGCCGGTCGCCGCGCGTGGCTTACGAAGTGGGGAAGCGCGATCTTGCGCGGACTGGCGTGTTTGGCGCTCATTCTCGGGTGCGCGGGGCCGCGAAAGCCCGACCTGAAAACGCGTCTGCCCGCCGAGGGCATCTCGATTGTGATGGCGATGGACGTGAGCGGAAGTATGTCCACGCAGGATGTGAGTTGGACCCCCGAAAGCGCGCCGATCTCGCGTCTGGAAGCCGCCAAGCGCGCGTTCAAGCTCTTCGTGGGCGGAGGAGAAGCTCCCGACGGAACGAACTTCGATCCGCGTGGAGGCGATTCCGTCGGGCTGGTCACGTTCGCCGCGGTGCCCGAAACCGCCTGCCCGCCAACGCTCAACCATTCGGTGCTGTTCAAGATTGTGGAGAAGCTCGAACCGAAGGGCGGAGTCGATGCGGGCACAAACGTCGGCGAAGCGCTCGGAGAAGCAATCATCCGGCTCGACCGCGCGAAGGGCGAGCGGAAGGTCATCATTCTGTTAAGCGATGGCGAACACAACGTTCATCTGGTCGACAAGCCGGACGCGAAGTTGCCCGGCATCGACCGCACCGCCAAGCCACGCGAAAGCGCGCAGCTCGCGGCCAACCTGAAGATGCGGATTTACACCATCGACACCGGCGGAGAGCCGCTACCGGGCACTGATCCGAAAGCGGTGGAGCAGCGCGAAGCCGGCCGCAAGTCACTCCAGGATGTCGCGACAATGACCGGCGGCAAATCGTTCTCCGCAACCAGCGGCTCCGAACTGTTGACCGCGTATCGCGAAATCAGCGCGCTGGAGAAAGTGAAGGTCGAGAGTTATCAGTATCGGCGATACTACGAGTTCTATCCGTGGTGCGCGGGAGCCGCACTCGTCTTAATTCTGCTGACCCACGCTCTGGACCGCACCTTATGGAGAGTGGTGACGTGAAGGCAATGCAGGATTAACCACAGAGACACAGAGACACAGAGACACAGAGAAAGACAAAAGGCAGAGAGAACAGATGAATTGAATTCTCTCTTGACTCTGTTTCCTGATTTCTCTGTGTCTCTGTGTCTCTGTGGTTAATCCTGCTTGATGGAATATCGCGTATGTTCTTCGCCGCTTCATCCGGGCTGACTGGTCTGCTCACCGACGCACGCGAGTTCGTCGTGGCGGTGCGGTTTGCGCGTCCGGATGCGTTGTGGTTGATTCTTCTGCTTCCGTTGCTCGGTTTGCTCAATCGCTGGGCGACTCGCAGAAGGCGCATGGCCGTGGCGAGCATTGGTCGGCCGGCCGCGGTTGCCGGTCAACTCACGCATCCGCGACCCAAGTTCCGCTGGCTCGGTCTGGCGTATCCGCTCGCATGGATCGCGCTCGTAGTGGGCGTAGCCGGTCCGCGCTGGGGCAAGAGCGACGAACCGGGCGTTGCGGTCGGGCGTGATGTCGTTATCGTGATCGATCTGAGTCGCACGATGCTGGCCGAAGACACGAACGACCCGATTGCGAAGACCCGCTGGCAACTCGCTCGCGACGGCGCTCTGAACTTGCTGGCGGCAATCGAACGTCGCGGGGGGCATCGTGTGGCGGTGGTGGTGTTTGCGGCACGCGCAAAGTTGCTTTGTCCGCTGACGACCGACTACACCCACGTTCGAGCAGTGCTGGAAGACATCGACGGCGAGTTCCCACCAGCGGAGATTCGCCCCGGAGCAGATCCGAACTTCGTCTCCGGCACACGCATCGGATTGGGGCTGATCGCGGCAATTGAAGCTCACGATCCGCGCTTCCCCGGTTCGCAAGACATCGTGCTGATCTCCGATGGAGACGATCCGGGCGGGGATGACGAATGGAAGAAAGGTTCGACAGCGGCACGCACCGCGGACATTCCCGTTCACACGGTCGGCGTGGGTAGCCTCGCGCCGCCAACCGCTGTGGAGGTGGAGGGCGAACTGCTCTGTTACACGCAACTTCAGGAGGAATTGCTCAAGCAACTCGCGGCCGAAACACGCGGGCACTATGTCGCGGCTCGGCGCGGAGTGCCGGAGTTGGGTGAGTTCTTCCGCACTCGCGTTGAACCCAACCCGAGCCGGCTGGTCAGCGACGATCAGGTTCCGCAACCGAAGGAGCGCTACGCGTGGTTCTTCGCTCCTGCTCTGGGTCTGTTTCTGATCGGCTGGTTGCGCGGAAGATAAGGAACCCTTGGTGAACCGCGACCCTGAGGGAGCGGGTGTTAAGTGAACACCCGCTCCCTCAGGGTGTAACCAAGTTTTCTGGGTCTTGACCCAGCCGGCTGATGCCGGCGGTTCGACAA
>JAKEEV010001197.1 GCA_022616395.1 Planctomycetia bacterium
CGCATCCGCGGAACTTGCGATAGAGGGGTATTGCCATGTTGCTGACTGTCTGAGAAGAGTGGATAAAAGCCCACTCCTTCTGGATGGAGTGGGCCGGAGAAGGACGAGTTTCAAATCTCACTGTTACCAGTCGCCAAGAGGGAAGCCGTCTCGTGGCCAGATCGCCCGCACCCAGGTCGTTCCGCTCACCGAGGTCGAGACCGTGCGAACGCTGCCGTCCATCAGTCCGATGACACACCCCGAAGCGTCCATTGCCTGAACGAAGTACGGGTTGCACGCGGCGGGTGTGGGCACATTCTGAGGCACTGCGGCGGTCGAAGTTGCGATTGGCGTACAGGCGGAGTTGTTCCCCTGGCTGGTGCCGGCCATGCCAATGCTCATGAGTCGGGTATCGAGGTACGGCCCGCGCTCCCAGCGCCACGGAGCGCGATACGCCCAGAGTTTGTGGAAGTAGTTGTTGGGTGATGCGCCCGAAGTGGGGTCCGGCTCGCCCAGCCCGCAGCGGCCATACTGCTCCGCGAAGCCCACGGTGTTCGACGTGCCATCGATGATGCTCGTCAGAACCAGTCTGGAAACCGTGTTGCCCCCACAGGGAACGCCAAAGATCGCGTGATTCATCCCGTAGTTGGAGATGGCCCACGTTCCTCCGTTTCTCTCCCTCCAAATGTCCAATGGAGCGGAAGGATCGCGGGGAGAAATAAACGTCTTGATCTTCTGCGACCCAGCGTTGTTCGGCGAACCCTCCCAGGCTCCGTTATTGTTCATCCCGATGGTGTAGACCGCCAGCTGCTCGATGTAGGGCAGCAGGTAGAAGTAGCCCGAGGCATAGTTATTCGTGCCCTGCCTGATCGGCTGGCCCGGCTTGACCTCACGAGCCAGAGGAGGAACCATGCCGTTCTGATCGTGGTAGTTGTGAACCCCAAGGGCAATCTGGTGGACGTTGTTCTGGCTCTGGGATCGAGCCGCGGCCGCCCGCACCTTCTGGACTGCGGGAAGGAGCAACCCGATCAGGATGGCGATGATTGCGATCACAACCAACAGTTCAATCAGCGTGAACCCGCGATGGGGCCGCTGATTTGGGGGAGAGAAAGACGGCATAAGCTTCGATCCTCCGTCCGAGACAGGATTAGTAGACGACAATCCACAATTGGTGGTTTACTTACCCAAGAATGGAGTCAGGGAATCCGCGAAGCGGCAGCAGAACGGTTTGAAAAGAAGAAACTGGCCATGCTCCTTCCTCTCATTCACCAGAATATCATCGTCGCAGGCGGTCACAAAGTAATTTGGGAAACCGTCTGGATTTCGCGAAGCAATCGCGCCGCAAATGAAAACTCAGTGAGCGATCCAGACCACCTTGCCCAAAGCGACGAGCGAGTTCGGGGAAGGCTTCGTAATCCCCAACTCGCGAAAGCGAGCCGCCTACCACCTACAATCGTTTCTCCACCCATCTCACCACATCGCCGAACCACGGGTGATCGTCGCGTTCAAACTCCAGCGTATGATGAGCGCCGGCGTAGACCATCGTTCCGGTCAGTCCGGGGAACGTCGACGCGAATTGAGCAGTGCGGTCGTTGTTGATGATGCGGTCGTGTTCGGCCAGCGCGAGGAATGTGGGCACGGTCACGCGCTTCGCGGCACGCTTCAAGTAAAGATCCAGCGCGAAACTATTGAACAGAAACCGCGCGGTCGCCTCGCGCAGTCCGTGCGGATCGGTGTCGATGAACTTCTGCCACTCCGGGGACGAAGTAAAGAGTTCCGGCTCATTCAGCGGGATCGGAAAGAATCTCCACGGCCGCAGCACGCGAGCCAGCGCGATTCGTGCGGGTTTCGGAAATGGAGGCGTTACCTTCGGCATCAGACCCGGACAGAGCAGCACGAGGCCATCGACAAGCCCCGGCTTGCGGTACGGCAACCCGACCGCGAGCTTTCCGCCCCACGAAATGCCACACACGAACACCGGCAGCCATCCGCGTTCAGTCCGAAGGTGTCGCACGAATTCCACGATGTCGTCGAGCAATCGGCGGAAGCTCGGCGTATCTCCACGATGTGCTGTATTCAGTCCAGCGCCTCGACGATCCAGAAAGAAAACTTCAAAGCCCGCTTCCGCGAACGCCTGACACGACCGCAAATACCACCCGCCGTGACTACGGATGCCGTGGAGGAACACCAACCGCGCTCGGGGAGTGCCGGAAGTGGGATAATGGCGGAAGTAAAACGAGTAACCGTCGGAGACGGGGAAGAGAGTGAGACCCACACCCCCAACCCCCCTCCCTGCAGGGAGGGGGGAGAAAGAGGCGCTTTCGGAAGTGTATTGCGAACCGGAACCTTCCGCTTCTTTCTCCCCCTCCTTGCAGGGAGGGGGTTGGGGGGTGGGTTCTTCTAGTTTATCCAATCAGCGTCTCCTTCCGCTTGGTGAGCCAGTCGAGGCGCGCTGGGTCGAGCGTGAAGCCCAGCCCGCACCCAATGAGTGCTGGCGCCCAGCCGTTGCGCCGGAACGTCAGGTCTTCCACCGCGAGCGATTCCCACACCAGGTGCCGGTCATAGCTTCCTTCAAGGTAACGCAACTCGGAGACGCTCGTCGCGAAGTGCCTTCCGGCCGCGGAGAGAATCGCGGTCTCGCCCACCTGACAGCCGAGTTGACAGCCGAGGTTGTGTCGCTTCGCCAGTTGAGCCAGTCGGACACTGGGAATGAACCCGCCGCACTTGGAAAGCCGGATGTTGAAGAGGTCACACCAGCCGCCCTTCACCGCGCGTTCCGCATCGATCTCGCCGCAAAGCGATTCGTCGAGCATGATTGGCGTCTTCACCTGTTTGCGAATCTCCGCGAGGGCTGCAACCTCCTCATGTTTCACTGGTTGTTCCACACTTGTAATGCCAAACGGCTCCAGTTCGCGAATGCGCGCCGCCGCGTCGGATGCTGACCAAGCTTCGTTCGCATCAATGCGCAGATCCATCTTCTTGCCGAGCCATCGGCGCATGATCTTCGTCCGCTTCACATCGTCTTGCCCCTCGATGCCGACTTTCAG
>JAKEEV010001198.1 GCA_022616395.1 Planctomycetia bacterium
AAAACCCCACAAATCCTGGGAAAACAAGCAGAGGAGAAAAGCAGGGGGGTGGCGGGGGGAGGGGGCGCTTCAACACCCCGAAACGAGAACTGCTGACCCAAGCAGACACCCCTTGAAACTACTGGTCAGAGAGCGGGTCACCAAATCTCAGCGCTTCCCCACCGGCGGAGGCGGAGGCTCCTTGTCGGTGCGATCGAGGCTATCCACGGCGGCGGCTCGCGGAATGAGCCGCAGGTTGATCGCGTAGCGGACGGTCAGTTCCTTCCCCCCAGTTACCTTCAGCGACATCGCGGAGAGCAACTTGTCTTCCTTGCCGAGCGCGCGTTCGACTTCAAGCGGGTTTCCGCCCGCCTTCTCGACGAACTTACCCATCCGGGCCGGGTTGATGACCAGATCGAATCCTGTCGAATCGCTGGGTTTCGCTGCCAGCGCGTCCTTCATGACGGGAATGGGGTCGGGACCGATCACGATGAAGATGCCCTTCGGAGCGAACGCGAACGCCAGCGTGCATTTGTCGCCTCCGAAGATCTTGGTGGGATCGAGAAGGCCGCCCTCGGAGAACTTGTAGGTGTGAATGCTCACGTTACCGGCCTTCGCCGCGTCCCACTTGAACCGGCCGAGTTCATCCGGCGGCGCGTCCTTCTCGATAAACTTCTTGAGTTCCTTCTCCAGTGCCGCGGGGTCTTCAAACGCGATCGCGCCGACCGCATTGAACCAGCCATCCTTATCCGGCCCGCGAACTGCAACCACGATGTCAAACTCGCCCGTCTTCACGGTGCGAATCAAGCCCTTGAAGGCTTCCTCGACAGTCGCTTTCGCCGCATCAGGCGCGCCGCGCAGCAGTTCTTTCTGTCCGGATTCCAGGAGCTTCACTCCTCCGGCTTTCAGTTCGTCATTGAAGAACGGCAAGCGCGTTTTGAAGCCCGCGACTGTATCCGGCGTGATGAGCGCTCCGAACTTGTTGCCGGTCGGCTTCCAGGCCGCGATTGCCTTCGCCAGATCGCTTCCTGGCTTGCCGGTCAACTTCCCTTCCACGATCAAGTCGCCCTTCGGCACATCCAGAGTCACACGGACTGTCGCGGTGTCCGCGCCACCGAGCAGAAGCATGTAACGAGCCGCCATCTTGTCGAACGCTTCCATGATCGGATCGAGGATGAGTTTCTCCTGAAGCCCGATACCCGGCCAGCCGAAGATCGTCTGCTTCACTTCCTTGAGAAGCACCGGCATGGCCTTCTTCACTTCGGGTGTGAGTCGGTCGAAGTGGAACTTGGCGGCGAAGATGGCGCGCTCGGCGGGATCGGTGAGCTTGGAGGGCGACACAATCGCCTTTGGATCGAGCGCTGGCTCTGGGTTGAACCCGTAGGCGATGTAGGCGTATTGTTCGGAGAAGCGCAACCGCGCCTTGTACCGCGTATCAAGCGGAGGGAGTTCGTAGAGTCCGTTCTTCAGCGGCTTGTGCTTCTGCGGGTTTGTGCGGTCGCACAGAGCCAGAAACTCCTTCTCGCCAGTGATCGGCAGAGCAATCACCGCGGTGATGTCTTGCGGCTTGGGAGCGAGAATAATGTAACCCACTACTGGCCGGCTTAAATCCAGCCCTTCAAATCCCTTCGCGCCGAATGTTCGCTTGATCTCCTCATTCACCGCCTTGACGCCCTTCTCGCCTCCGATCAGATCGGCCGCGGCGCGCAGGTCGTTCAGCACGCTGTCGAGCGGCTGCGTCTGAAACGTGATGGGCGGATCAGCCGCGTAAGCAGAAGCAGGCGCGAAGAGCGCTGCGGCTGTGAGAACCAGTGCGTAACGCATGGGGGTCTCCGAACTGAGGATTTGACTCGGCGATCTCAAGATACAAACGTAAAAGCAGGTTGCAACCGGCGTACCGGCGTGTAGTGTTGCCAGCGGAGAATTCCAAATGCACGAAATCGCTGCGAACTACTTCCGCGCACTTCAAGCTCGCATCTGCTCTGAACTGGAACGCGCTGATGGGGCTTCCACGTTCCGCGAAGACACGTGGACACGACCCGGAGGAGGAGGAGGACGTACGCGCGTCATTGAAAACGGCTCGGTGTTCGAGAAGGGCGGAGTGAACTTCTCAGAGGTATTCGGCGAGTTCCCGCCGGAATTTGCCAGGCAGCTTCCCGGAGACGGATTGAAGTTCACCGCGACCGGTATCTCGCTTGTGCTTCATCCACGAAGTCCGCTCCTTCCCACTGTTCATGCAAACTTCCGCTATCTCACGCACGGCTCGAAAACGTGGTTCGGTGGAGGAGGCGATCTCACTCCGTACTACCCCTTCAAGGAAGATGTGATT
>JAKEEV010001199.1 GCA_022616395.1 Planctomycetia bacterium
ACTACCCCCTCATTGGGGTACGCGATATTCAAAGATGCGCAACAGCCCGGGTTCCAACTGTCGGATCTTCCGGCGTTCGCCATCGATGTGGCGACCGACCCGTTGACGTATGCGCTCCCGCCGATCTTGGGGAAATCGTTCGGAATGTTCTCGAAGCTGTTCGGGTCGAAGGTGCAGCTTCCGTTCTTTGCTGACACTGTGCAGGACATCATGCAGCGAACTACTCACGGCGCGCGCTTGAAGGGGTTGCGTGCAATGTGGAAACCGATCGACCAGGGCGGGCTCGGGATGACAGACGAGTGGTTCAAGGAACTGTTGACCGAGTCGAGGGTGCTTACGCCCGGCGCGCAACTTACGGCCAAGACCGGGAAAGGACTGGCGAAGGCGATGAAGGAGATCCCAGGTACGCAGCAGCTCAATCCGGACCAGGTCAACCAGCTCCTCTCGCACATGCAGAACCTGAAGTACACCACGTTCGAGCCGAGCACTGGTTTGTTCGGCTCAATCGCACAGCGGGCCGGACTCTACCTAGCCCCTATCGTCTCCGTGCTGGAGAAGCAGGGCGGGGTTCATGGGGCGCGGCTCGCACAGGGGATCAACAACACCCTACGCGGAACCTACACTAACTACGGACGTGTGCTCCAGGACTACATCAAGGTGATCGAGGATCTGAAACTGGACAATGCTGCGGCGACTTCGATCCGTGAGGCGTCCACTCTCATTGCCGAAGCGGGCGGTCCTGCGGCCCGTATGGCTGACGTGCTTGCGAAGGCTCAGGCACACGGGCAGGTATCCAAAGAGGTTATGGATGTGCTGACGGATCCGGCGAAGTTCTCGTTGGCGAGCCGTCTCGCGGAGAAGACCCGGAGCGTGTTCGATCTCTATGGCAATATCCTATCAGGGTTTCGTGATGCGGGCGGCCGTCCGTTCATGGTGCAGTTCGATGATGGAGTACGACCATTCGCGGACGCCATCGTTCCCAACTACGTAGCACATATGTTCAAGTGGGACGATCTAAAGCCGGGCACCAAGCAGTTCGACGCGTTCCTGACGAATTTCATGAAGCAGAACAACATCACCTCTCGGGCGATTGCGCGCGACGTGTTCGAGACAATGGTGCGGAAGACACCGAAGCACTTTGGAAACGTTGAGCACGCGCGCATGTTCAACCTTGGAGGCTACATCCTCGACCCGTTGGAATACATGCCGAAGTGGCTTTACAACACCGAGTACCGACTCAATTTCGCGAAGAACTTCGGGCTTGGTGGCTCGCTTCGTCGGTCGAACTCGGCCAGCCAGTTGGTACAGGCAATCAAGGCCGGAACCCGCGCGGGCGAGAACGCCATCGATGGGAGGTGGCTTGATGACGTGGAAGCAATCTTGCTCGACCGACACCCACACAACTACGGTGTGAGCGAGTTGGTCCGGAAGATCACCGGGTTCCAGGTGCTAACGAAGATGGGGCTCGGCTCCACCGTAGCCAACCTCTCACAGAATGTGAACACGGCAACGACGCTTGGCTTGCGCAACTTCATGCGCGGGGTCGCGAACACCTTCACCGAGGAGGGGGACAGGTTCGCGGCGCTCGCCTACAACCGTGCGACTAAGGACTCCCTCAACGAGATGATCACGGGGAGCAAGCAACACGGATTCGCGGGGAAATTCCTCGATGCCATCGGTTTCAACTACATCGAGAAGTGGAACCGATTCTTCGCCGCCAACTCCGGCGTTGCCGCTCTTCGGAACTGGAGCGCGCAGCTTCAGGGGCTCCAACCTGGGACAACCGCATACAACCGTGTAGCCGGACGACTCCAGCGGATGCTTGGGGTCACAGAGCCTGAGCTGGTCC
>JAKEEV010001200.1 GCA_022616395.1 Planctomycetia bacterium
GCAAAGTGAGAAAACTCCACAAATCCTGGGAAGAACAAGAAGAGGAGAACAGCAGGGGGGTGGCGGGGGGAGGGGCGCTTCAACACCCCGAAACGAGAACTGCTGACCCAAGCAGACACCCCTTGATACTACTGCCAAGCGAGCGGGTCACCAACAACTGTTGCTCAGTTCGTTTGCAACGCGCGCGCGGAGCGAGCGGACCACCTTAAAGACAGAGCATCGTAATGAGCGAACGCAAAGTTGCCCTTGTCACTGGAAGCGGCGCGCGGCGTGTTGGGTCGCACATTGCGGAGACGCTTGCCGCGCGGGGATTCGGAATTGTGGTGCATTACCGTTCGTCGGAATCCGAGGCGAAGGAGTTGGTCGCGAAGCTGGAAGCACAGTTCAGCGCTCCCGCGTTCGCCATTCAAGCCGATTTACGCGACGAGATCGCGGTCAAGCAGATGGTGAGCACCACGCTTGCCCGATTCGGTCGCATTGATGCGCTCGTGAACTGCGCTGCTGTGTGGAAGCGAAAGGTACTCGAAGAAGTAACCGCCTCGGATGTACGCGAACACTTCGATACGAATCTGCTCGGCACATTCCTGACGTGTCAGCATGTCGGTCTGGCAATGGTGAAGCAACCGACGGGTGGTTGCATCGTGAACCTCGGCGACTGGGCGGATGCGCGGCCGTACATGGACTTCGCGGCGTACTTTCCGAGCAAGGCCGCGATTCCCGGCTTGACGCGCGCGTTCGCGGTCGAGTTAGGCCGACGAAATCCGAATGTGCGCGTCAACGCGGTGTTGCCCGGTCCAGTCATGCTGCCCCTGGATCTGCCCGATGCGGAACGCGCGGAATCGATCGCCAGCACGCTCGTCAAACGCGAGGGCAGCCCCGCGAACATCGCCACGGCCGTGCTTCACTTCCTGGAAAACGACTTCGTGACCGGAACATGCTTGCCCATCGACGGCGGACGCACGATCTTCGCCAATGGGTATTGAAGGCAGAGATCAGAGGACAGAGGACAGAGGACAGCGAGCGGACTGTCTGCTTTCTGTCTTCTGCTTTCTGTCCTCTGCCCTCAGTTCTCTGGCCTCTGGGAACTGGTGGGGATAGCGCATCTCGCCGGGTTGTATCACTTCTACCGACAGCGCGATTCGCTCCGGGTAGCGCCTTTGTGCGGGTCTCGACGGTTCCGTTTGTGGGAAGGTCAGTCGAACCGGGAAAGCCGGGCGTTCTCGGTCGGGTGCGTGGCGCACATTTGTGAGAGCGCTTTGCCTGGGGCAAGGCTTCTTGTGCCTGACATCAACAGACGGACATCGCGGGGAACCACCCATGAGGAAGCAGATCGGGGTGTGGCTGCTTGCCCTCGGCGGGCTGGCCGGGCTGGCGGAATCGGCATTTGCCGGACACTGCGGCGCGGTTCGCTATCCGAAACGCTGCGTCACGGCGGATCAATGCGCTGCACCGTGCGTCACCAGCACCGTGCAGTACAAGCCGGTCATCGAGCAGCATCAGCAAGTGTGTTACCGGCCGGTCTACAAGACGGAATACCGGCCTGAGACTTACACCACTCAGCGAGTTGTTTCCGAGACGACTTACACCACCGAGAAGTACACCGTTCAGCGACCCGTGAGGGAATACTTCGACACCGTTCGCTGCTACACGGTCATGAAGCCCGTCTACGAGACTCACCTTCAGCAGCAATCGTACACGGTGATGAAGCCGGTAACGCGAACGTTCCAGGTCGCGATTCCCTATTGCACAATGAAGCCGATCTACGAGACGCACGTGAAGGACGTGACGCATACGATCTACCGTCCGCACGTGACGTATTACACGGTCGCGATTCCTTACTGCACGATGAAGCCGATCTATGAGCGGCACGTCCGCACCCACACTTACGTTGTGAATAGGCCGATGGTCGAACACGTGCAAGTGCCGGTGACGTACACGGTGAACAGGCCGGTGTATGAGCAGCAGGTCCGGGCAATTCCTTACGTGACTCATCGCGTGGTGAAGGAACCGTACACCGTGCAGATTCCCTACTGCACTTACCGCAAGGAATATGAGACACTCACCCGCGAAGTGCGTTACACCACCTGGCGCACCGAAACGCAGCAGTATCAGGTTGCCGTTCCGTATTGCGTCATGAACCCGGTATACGAGGAGCAGACGTACTGCGTGCCGGTGACGACTTACAAAACGGAAGTCGATTACGTCACGCAACAGCGGGTGAACTATGTGATGGAGCCGGTGGTCACGGAGCGAGTCGAGAAAGTTTGCACGGGCAGCTATGAAACAGTGACCGAGTATATTCCCGGCCCGACCGTGACGAAGTGCGTGCGCATGCCCGGTCAGTGTGTGTTCGATCCTTGTACCTGCACCACGCGATATGTTCCCGGCCCGGTGGTTCAACAAACTGTGCAGTGCCCCGGCCGCACGGTTTGCAAGAAGGTCTGGGTTCCGCGCGAGGAATGCCGCGTGGTGAAGGACTGCAAGATGGTGTGCAAGCCGGTCTGCACGACAGTGCAAGTTCCGGTCTGCCGACAGGTTCCTCACGTCGAGATGAAAACCTGCACCCGGACCGTGTGCCGGATGGTGCCCGAACAGCACGTGCGATACGAAACCCGTACTCAGTGCTACAAGGTGCCCGAAGAGCACGTGAAACAGGTGCCGTACACCGTTTGCCGCGTGGTCCCGGAACAGCATGTCCGCACGGAAACGCGCTGGCGCTGCTACACGGTTCCCGAACACCATGTGAAGCATCAAACGTACACGACCTGCCGCATGGTTCCTGAGCAGCATGTGAAGATGGTGACTCAGAAGCGTTGCTACAGCGTGCCGGAAGTGAAGACAGTGACCATTCCGTACACGACCTGCTGCCGCATGGAACGCCAGGAGCACGTCCGCTACGAAACGCGTCGGCAGTGCCAGATGATCCCGGAGCAGGTGACCAAGCAGGTGTGTTACCGGACGTGCCGCATGGAACGCCAGGATCACGTCCGCTACGAAACGCGATGCGTGGTCGAGAAGGTGCCGGAGGTGTGCGTGCGAACGGTGCCGATTACGACTTGCAAGATGGTGCCGGAAGAGCGTCAGCAGGTGGTTCGGCAGTGCCGCGTGAACTACGTGTGTGAGGAACGTGTCCGCTGCGTTCCTCACACAACTTGCAAGGTGGTCTGCGATACACACTGCCGCATGGTCCCGCACACAACCTGCACGATGGAGCCGTACACTGTGACTTACTGCGTGAAGCGCTACGTTCCGGTTTGCGTGCCGGTCTGCCCGTGAAAGAGTGGCTAGTGGTGAGTGGCTAGTGGCTAGTGAAAGACAGAAGAGTGGTGAGTGGTTAGTGGCTAGTGAAAAGACAGAAGCCAAAAAGCAGAAGACCAGAGGCATTGACGCTTCTGGTCTTCTGCCTTGTTGTCTTTCACTAACCACTAACCACTTGCACTAGCCACTTCTGTTGCATTTCCCCCGCCCTTTGCGGTTCTTATAACGACGGCTATTCGGTGCCGTCGGAAAGGCCAAGAACCGCAATGCCCACAACACTCCGCGTCGGGGCGGTCAACTACCTGAACACCAAGCCGCTCATCGAGCGACTCACCGACTTCGCGCCGAATATCGAACTCTCGCTTGATCTCCCCAGCCGCCTCGCGGAGCAACTTGCCGCGGGCGAAATCGATGTCGGGTTGATTCCCGTGATCGAGTTCTTTCGTGGAGAGAACTACACGTTCGTTCCGAACATCGCGATTGCCTCTCGCGGGCCGGTGCTCAGTGTCACGCTCTTCAGTAAGGTGCCGTGGACGGAGATTCGCTCTGTGGCGCTGGACGAAGGTTCGCGTACAAGTGCCGCGCTGACGCAAATTCTGCTTCGCAAGCGGTATGGCATTCACCCCGCGGTTCAGCAGCTTCCCATCGACGCTCGGGCCGAAGACTTGACCACCGACGCGGTGCTACTCATCGGCGACCGCGCGATGCGTGCGTGCTTGCCCGGCTATCGCTTCTCCTACGATCTCGGAGACGAATGGACCGCGTGGACCGGGTTACCGATGGTGTTCGCTGTGTGGGCCGTGCGAGGCGGTGTGGAACTGGGTGAAGCAGAATCAGCGTTTCACAAAGCGAAGGAGTACGGCCTGGCGAACGCCGGAGCGATTGCTCAGCGCGAAGCGCCAGCGCTCGGACTCGATCCCGGCTTCTGTCGCAGATATTTGGCGAACATACTGCGATACGATCTCGGCCCGCAGGAGTTGGCGGGACTGAAGAAGTATCGTGAACTGGTTGAAGAGTGTGATTTGGCGAACCCCGGCCGCAAGGCCGGTGGGTCAATGTCACCCACCGGCCTTGCGGCCGGGGTTCGCCTGGAAGGAGCGACCACGTGACCACCATCGATCACATCCTCACCAAAGCCGCCGAGGGCGTTCGCCTTTCGCCGGACGAGGGATTAGCGCTCTTCGCGTGTCGCGATCTGCACAAGCTCGGTCGTGCTGCGCACACAGTGACGATGAGACTCCACCCGGAGCCGTACCGCACTTACAACATCGACCGCAACGTGAACTACACCAACGTCTGCGCTGCGGTGTGCGACTTCTGCGCGTTCTATCGCAAGTCTCACGACGAGGACGCGTACATTCTTCCGCGTGAGGAACTTTACAAGAAGATCGAGGAGACAGTTGCGCTGGGTGGCGATCAGATTCTGATGCAGGGCGGAATGCACCCGAGGCTGGAGCTAGTGTGGTACGAGGAGCTGCTTCGCGATCTCCGTTCGCGCTTCCCGAACGTGAATCTGCACGCGTTCAGCCCGCCGGAAATCTGGCACTTCCACAAAATCAACAAACTCCCACTCGAAACGGTCCTTCGGCGGCTGAAGGACGCCGGGCTGGGTTCACTCCCTGGTGGAGGTGGCGAAATCCTCGTTGATCGCGTGCGGAAGGAACTCACGAGGGGAAAGGCGCTGACCGACGAATGGCTCGAAGTGTGTCGCGTGTGGCACAAACTCGGTGGACGCGGAACGTGTACCATGATGTTCGGCCACATCGAGACGGATGCCGAGCGTATCGAACACCTCACTCGTCTTCGCGACTTGCAGGATGAAACGAACGGCTTCACCGCGTTCATCTGCTGGACAATGCAACCGGGTCACAAGATGGCGGACTTCCCGGAAGTCGGAGCATTTGAGTATCTACGAACGCAGGCCATTGCCCGCCTCTATCTCGATAACATCCCGAACATTCAGTCGTCGTGGGTGACTCAGGGAGGGAAAATCGGTCAAGTCGCGCTGTTCTTTGGCGCAAACGACATGGGATCGCTCATGATTGAAGAGAACGTCGTCGCGTCTGCCGGAACGGTGCATTATCTGACGCTTGAAGAGATCAAGCGTTCGATTCGCGAGGCCGGCTGGGAACCGCGCCAGCGAAACGTCTTCTACCAGTTGATCGAGGAACGCACTCCTTCGTTCCCGAATGGGAAGTTGGACACGTCATTGCCGGTATTGAACTGAGTCGGCACAATGAGCTTTGAGCTTGTCGAGCGTCGAGTCTTATTTGGTGTGTTTTGTAGCCGGCCTCTGTGAGGCCGGGGTCACAGACCCCAGCCACAGAAACCCACTCAATAAAACTGATGCTCTGGCAGTATTGCTCGCTGGCGACTCAAACCACATCTTCCGATTGTGGAGTTCCTGCTGTCCTCTAGTCTGAGATTTCATGATCGAAGTGCGTGACCTGTCGAAGTGGTTCCGCGGGCCGGGAGGCGAGCGGGTCGCGGCCGCTGAGTCGGTGCGCTTCACGGTGCATCCCGGCGAAGTGTTCGGACTGATCGGACCAAACGGAGCCGGGAAAACAACCACACTTCGGATGCTCTGCACAGTTCTCTCGCCATCATCTGGCACCGCGACCGTTGCCGGATTCGACGTGGTCGAGCAACCGTCCGAGGTGCGCAGACACGTTGGGTTTCTCTCCGCGAACACCGGAGTGTATGACCGCATGACCGCGTGGGAGATGGTCGAATACTACGGCCGACTGAACCAGATTCCGCCCGATGTGTTGCAACCGCGAATGGAAGAACTGTTCTCCACTCTCCAGATGACCGAGTTTCGCGACGTGCCCGGCGGCAAGCTCAGTACGGGCATGAAGCAGAAGGTGTCAATCGCTCGGGCGCTGGTGAACGACCCGCCGGTGCTGATCTTCGACGAACCGACCGCGGGGCTGGATGTGCTGGTTCAGCGGGCGGTGTTGGAGAACATCAAGCGGCTTCGCGGACGCGGAAAAACAATCCTGTTTTCGACTCACATCATGCGGGAAGTGGAGAAACTCTGCGACCGGGTCGCGATCATGTCTCGCGGAAAGGTGGTCGTCTGCGGCACGCTCGACGAACTCCGCGAGATGTACAGGCAGAACGATCTGGAAGAACTGTTCTTCTCGCTGGTGAGTTAGGTTTCATCGGAGCCGGAAGCGTAAGCGACGGAGTCTTGGTTGGCCGTCGCTTACGCTTCCGGCTCCGATTACACTCGCCCCAGCGCCAGGAAGTTCCGCAGAATCTTCGGCCCTTCCACTGTCAGGAAACTCTCCGGGTGAAATTGAACGCCGTGCAGCGGCCAGCTCTTGTGCCTCACGCCCATGATCTCGCCTTCGGCGGTCCACGCGGTCACTTCGAAGTCCGGGTTGGTCCACGTCTCGCGTTTGATGACCAGCGAATGATACCGCGTCGCGTCGAACGGGTTCGAGAGGTCCGCGAAGATGCCCGCACCGTCGTGGTGAATCGGCGACACCTTGCCGTGCATGATGCGATAGTTGCGAATCACTTCTCCGCCGAAGACATGCCCGATGCACTGATGCCCCAGACACACGCCGAAGACGGGCACCGTGGGCGCGAACCGTTTCAGCACGTCGTTGGAGATGCCGGCTTCCTTCGGCGTGCAAGGACCGGGCGAAATGACGATGTGCGACGGCTTCAGGCCTGCGATTTCGTCTGTCGTGATCTGGTCGTTGCGCACAACCTTCATCGCGAGCGTCGGGTCAATCTCCCCGAACCGCTGCACGAGGTTGTAAGTGAACGAATCGTAGTTGTCGATCAGGAGGATCATAGGTGAATGGTGTGTGGTTACTTCGGGTCGCCTTCCTGCTCTTGTAGCCATGCAGTTCCAGTTTCTTAACCTCACGGCTGCCCGCACTTTGTCAGAAACTCTTGCGTTTTTCGGCCGGTTCGGTATTTGCTTGCCACAGGGGAGGGAGCCATGCGTCGGTTCGCATTACTCGTGATTTTATGTCTCGGTTTTCTTTGCGGCTGTAAGTGTTAGGAGTTACGCAGTGTGGTGCAGGTTCGGCTTACCGAAGTTGCGCAGGCTGTCTATAGTCGTGGCATGAGCCAACCCAAGGTGAGCGATTCCCAGTACA
>JAKEEV010001201.1 GCA_022616395.1 Planctomycetia bacterium
CATCTCGCAAGCAACCGCCTCATGGCAGAGTCGCTCAAGCCACTTGTGTCGTCTGCCGCTTTGCAGACCGTGGAAGACTTCGACTTGAGCGATAACAACCTGGGCGAAGCGGGCCTCGCGACTCTCGCTGGTGCTCGGTTGCCGAATCTCCGAACGCTGCACTTGCTTCGCACGCGACCGCAGGAAGAAGGAGTCGCGGCTCTGGCCGGCTCGGTGTTCTTCCCCGGTCTTCGGAGCCTCTCGCTTGGCGGGAACAACCTCGGCCCAAGCGCTGCGATGTGGATCGCGAACGCACCCGCGGAGAACCTGCGCGTCCTTGATCTGCGCGAAAACCGTCTCGGCGACCGCGGCGCGATCTCGCTGGCCGAAAGCAAGAGCCTCGCGGGTCTGATCGAACTCGATCTCGCCGAATCGCGAATCGCGGACGCCGGCGCGGAAGCACTGGCCGATAGTGATTCCCTCAGCGGGTTGATCTACCTGAATTTGTTCGGCAACTCAATTTCGGCGGCTGCCCAAGACCGCTTGAAGCTACGATTCGGCAACCGCGTGTTCTTGGGAGCGTCGAGCCGTCAGGCCGACGGTATTTGACCCGTGAGCATCGAGCGTCAGCCCGACGGTGCCCGTGACAGACGGTATCGCGCAGAAACCGTCGGGCTGACGCCGCGACGCTCACGGAAACTGATCGTCCGGAGTTGCCCATGTCTGACCGTGCCGCCTTGCTCTCCGCGATTCGCACTCATCCCGACGAGGACACTCCGAGACTCGTCTACGCCGACTGGCTTCAGGAGAACGGCGACTCGAAGCGCGCTGCGTTCATCCGCTCTCAGATCGAGACTTACAGGCGCGAGACGGCGGACACGCCCGAAAGCGCTCTGTTCGAGTTTTTGCGACACCAGTACCGCAACAGTGTGGACCGCATTAACTGGAAGAGTGTAGATGCCGAGTTTGGCAAGCATCTCGCGCAACTCAAGACAGCCCAGAAGCAGTCATTCTCGCTCAGTGCCCGCCGCGAAAAGTTACCGCAGCTTGAGGGAGTCACATTCTCGACGACACAACGCGGATTCTTCAAC
>JAKEEV010001202.1 GCA_022616395.1 Planctomycetia bacterium
CGCCTGTTGCGCCTGTTGTTTCCGGTGTCGCTCCGGTTGCGGCTGGTTCGCCTGTTGCTCCGGTCGTTCCGGGTGTCGCTCCTGTTGCTCCTGCTGTTCCGGTTTCCGGTGTCGGTGCCGTGGTGCCGGTTCCATCAATCGGAGGCGGAATCTCAAGATCGGGAGTCTCTTCGATCGGCTCGGAGAGCGTCACGATGATGTGAGACATCCGCCGCTTGATGGAGAACGCGGTTCCGCGAGCGCGCGGTTGGATGCGCTTGAACATCGGCGCTCCGTCCACGCGGCACTCGGTGATAATCAGCCCGTCCGGATCGGTGCATTCCTTGTCGTTGGCGTTACCGTAGGCGCTCTGGATGACAGCGCGAAGCAACTTCGCCCCGCGGTTCGGGTAGAACTGAAGAAGCTGAAGCGCTTCATCCACGTTGCGCCCGCGAACCAAGTTGGCGAACAGCCGGATCTTCCGGGGTCCAACGTCCGCGAACCGATGTTTGGCTTTGTAGTCCATCTTCTTGTCGCTCGCTGCGCTCGGTTAGTGTGAGTGTGAGTGTGAGTGTGAGTTAAGACAAAGGCAGAAGACCAAAGCCAAGAGTGCTTCTAGTTTTCACTCACACTCACACTCTTCGTTATTTCGGTGGTGCTGGTGCGGCGGCCGCGGCGGCGGCCTTCGCCTTGCCACCGGAGTGGCCCTTGAACGTCCGGGTCGGGGAGAACTCGCCGAGCTTGTGCCCGACCATGTCTTCGGTGACGTACACCTTGTGGAACGTCTTGCCGTTGTGAACGAGGAACGTTGCTCCGATGAAGTCGGGGTGGATGGTGCAATCCCGCGCCCAGGTCTTGATCGGTTCCTTGTTCATGCCCTGCTTCAGCACCCTGGCGTGAAGCCGCTCGTCGATATACGGGCCTTTTTTGATCGACCGGCTCATGTGCTACTTCCGCCTCGCAGCTTCAATTCGGCCACGGCGATGAACCGTGGAAAACAAAACGAAAACCGGCACATTCACGACCGGGCTATTGCTTCAATTCGGCCACGGCAGTGAGCCGTGGAAAATAACCGGTCGCTTTGCCCGCATCCGCAATCCGAGCGGGACTGTTTGTTGTACTCCGCCCAGCGGCGGCGACAACGGCTTCTCTTCGTCCGCCCGCCTTGGCGAACCCCGCCCGCAAGGGCGGTGGGTCACAAGTCACCCACCGCCCTTGCGGGCGGGTTCGCCGCTCAACATCACGCCGTATTCTGGAACGGACCGGCCGGGCGTCGGCGAATGATCGCCTTGCCGCCGGGTTTGCGCTTGTGGCGCGTCTTTCCGCCCTTCGCCAGCACACCGGTCTTCGAGCACGGATGCCGACCGCCCGCGGTTCGCCCTTCGCCGCCGCCCATCGGGTGGTCAGTTGGGTTCTGGCTTGTTCCGCGATTGTGAGGCTTGCGGCCCTTCCAGCGCATTCGCCCGGCCTTGCCGATGCTGATGTTCATGTGCTCCGCGTGCGACACACTGCCAATCGTGGCTCGACACTTGATCGGCACGCGGCGAATTTCGCCGCTGGGCATCGTTAACTGAGCCCAGTCCTTTTCGCGCGCCGTCAACGTGGCCGAACAGCCCGCGGATCGGCAAATCTGGCCGCCCTTGCCTGGCACAAGCTCGATGTTGTGGAGAGTTGCACCACTCGGCACCTTCCACAGCGGCATGCAGTTGCCGATGCGCGGTTCGACGAGGTCGGACTCGCCAGACATCACCTTGTCGCCCGCCTTCAGCCCGGCGGGGGCGAGGATGTACGACCGGGAGAACTCGTACTTCTCGTCGCGCGGGTATTCGATCAGCGCGATTCGGGCGCTGCGGTTGGGATCGTACTCGATCTGGATCACGGTCGCTTCGACGTTGTCGCGTGTGCGCTTGAAGTCGATCTTGCGGTAGCGCTGCTTGTGACCGCCTCCACGAAAGCGCGCTGTCACCACGCCCTGGAAGTTCCTCCCGCCCTTTTTCTTCTTGGGCGAAAGCAGAGCCTTCTCGGGTTTGTTCTCACGCGGGTAGGTGCAGTCCGCGAAATCCGACACCATCCCGCCTCGACGGCCGGAAGAAGTCGGTTTGTATTGCTTGATACCCATTGCTCGCCCCGTGATTGATGATTTCAGATTTATGATTGAGGATTGTCGATCAAGCGGCGATGAAGTGGGCATCAGCCACCAATCGACAATCACAAATCTGAAATCTCAAATCAAAAGAATTCAATCTTGTCTTCCTTGCTCAGCGTGACGACGGCTTTTTTCCAGTTGGGCAGTTGGCCGACGGTCATTCGGAATCGGCGCTTCTTCCCTTGTCGAATCTGAGTGCGGACGCCGAGCACCGTTACGTGGAACAGTTCCTCGACCGCTTCCTTGATCTGCGTCTTGGTCGCAATCGGGTTGACCTGGAAGGCGTAGGCGTTGTAGCGCGAACTCTGGTGCGTGCCCTTCTCGGTGACGAGCGGGCGGAGAATCACCTGGTACGGCTTGAGGTCCAGCCCCGGCTCACCGTGAACACACGGCTTGCGCAGCGCGAGCTTCCGCACGTACTTCTTCGGGTGTGGTCGTGAATGCGCCATCTCGCTTACTCCACCCCGTCGCTCACGCTCCGGGTTCGTCCGTCTGTCATGAGTCATCAGTAATCCGTGATCAGTTCTCAGGGGTTACTGATGACTGTTCACTGATGACTGATCACTGAGTTCTTACTTTTTCGCCCGCAGCGCTTCGAGCGCGCTCTTGGTCAGGAGCAACCGCTTCTGTTTGAGCACTGTGTAGCAGTTGAACTCCGCGGTCGGCAGCACCTTCACGCCTTCGATATTGCGGGCCGACTTGTACACGTTCGCATCGAGCTTATCGGTGCCGATGAGCACCGTTGTGTCGAGCAGAGTCACGTCCTTTTCGCCCTGCTCGGTCGTCTTCTTGCCGATCTTGATGGCCTTCAGCACGCCGGCCATTTCCTTCGTCTTCGGCGCTTCCATCGCCAGATCGTCGATGACCACCGCTTCCTTATCCAGGAACTTCGACAGCACCGCCATGCGGGTCGCGGCCTTCACGGCCTTCTTCGGCAGGTGGTACTCGTAGTCGCGTGGCTTTGGGCCTTTGGCGGTTCCGCCACCGCGACGCTTGTTCGTGCGCTTCGTACCGACGCGGGCGTTTCCTGTACCCTTCTGGCGGAAGAGCTTCTTCGTGCTCCCAGCGACCTGTCCTCGTCGCAGAGTGTGGTGAGTACCGGCTCGCTGGTTCGCCAGATACATTTGCACGACATCGTGCATCAGTTGGCGGCTAATTTTCCCGCCGAACTCGGCCGGGTCGATGGAGACCGAGCCGACTTCCGCGCCGGTTCGGTTGACCACCGGCACTGTGATCGGGTCTTTGACCTCGATCAAACGGGCGACAGGATCCTCGGCCCCGTTATTCGGGGTTTGCGGCGTGGTACTTTCAGCCATTGTTCAAGCCACTCCAAACCCCACCCGCGCCGGATTGCCCGGCGAACCGCGTTGTTGGAAACTCTCAGGTGAGAATCCGGCGGTGAAGCGGGGTCGACTTCGTCGCAAAAAACCGCCTGCTGATTTGGCTTTGAACGAAGCTTCACAACAAGCGGGATAATTCTTTGTACCGCGCGGGGCGGTAACGACAAGACTTTCTTTGTTTTCAACGAGCCGCGACCGCGAGGGAGCGGGAATCGCTTCACCCGCTTCGCGGCTCGTTTGCTCTTCAACCAGTGGTGATGACGCGAATCTTGATGTCCACGCCCGGCGGAAGGTTGAGGCCCTTGTTGAGCGCCTCGATTGTCTTTTGGTTCGGGCGGAGGATGTCGATCAGCCGCTTGTGGGTGCGAATCTCGAACTGCTCGCGACTCTTGCGGTCGATGTGCGGCGAGCGCAACACCGTGTACCGCTCGATGCGTGTGGGCAGCGGGATCGGCCCGTGAACTTCGGCCTGGTTATCGCGTGCGGTCTTCACGATCTCGGCCGCGGTGCGGTCGAGCACTTCGTGGTCGTACCCTTCCATCCGGATGCGGATGCGTTCGCCTGTTGGTCCGGCCACGACTTCTCCTCGCCTCGTTTCCTTCCGCTCCACAATTGGCGGAAGAGTGGGAAAGTTTAAACGTAAGGGGCGGGCGAAGGAGCGTCAAGGGAGGTGTGGGGTTTCTTCAGAGTAGTCATCACGCTCCGCGTGATGTGTCTTTCTCTTCGCCTTCAGAGTAGTCATCACGCTCCGCGTGATGTCAGAAGCGCAGCGAGCGAAGAAAACTCCGCCGCTATCGCGGCGGCATCACGCGGAGCGTGATGACTACTCTGAAAGCACATCACGCGGAGCGTGATGACTACAATCACCGGCGTTTGTCCGCGACTTCGGGGTTCACCCAATTCGGCAGTGGTTCTCCCCTCACGCCCGCGAGCAGGTTGTTGGCGCAGAGGCGGGCCATCGCGTTGCGAGTCTCGACCGTGGCGCTGGCAATGTGAGGGACAATCACGCAGTTGGGGAGCTTGTAGAGTTCGTGGTCGGGCGGAAGCGGTTCGGGTTCGGTCACGTCCAACCCCGCGGCGAAGATCGTTCCGCTTCGGAGTGTTTCCGCCAGCGCTGCTTGATCGACAAGCGGCCCGCGTGCGGAGTTCACGAACACCGCGGTTCGCTTCATCTTCGCAAACTGTTCCGAGCTGAACATGCCCTTCGTGGATGAGTTCAGATCGACGTGGACCGAGACGAAATCGCTTTCGCGAAGCAATTCATCCAGTTCCACTCGCCGAGCGTCGAACTCGCGTTCGGCTTCCGGGCGCGGAATTTGTTCGGTGTAGAGTACCTTCATATCCCAGCCGTTATGCAGGCGCTTGGCGGTGGCAAAGCCGATGCGTCCCATGCCGACAATGCCCAGCGTCCGGCCGGTCAAATCCTGACCGAGCCAGCCAAGCGGTTCCCACGTCAGCCACTTGCCGCTTTTCGCATCGGCCGCGCTTTCTCCGATCCGTCGAGCTGCCGTGAGCAGAAGCGTCACGGCGATGTCGGCGGTCGCGTCGGTGAGTACGCCGGGCGTGTTCCCGACGCACACTCCGCGAGCCGTGCAAGCCGGCACATCGACGTTGTTGAAGCCGACCGCGTAGTTGCTCACGACTTTCAACTTCGGCGCGGAATCGAGAAGCGCGCCGTCGATGCGATCCGTGAGCAAGGACACGAGGCCGTCGCAATCCTTGGCGCGTTTCTTCAACTCATCGGCCGGAGGAGGGAGCCGGTCGGGCCACAGGTCCACATCACACTCAGCGCTGATCGCGTTTAGCCCGACTTCGGGAATGCGCCGGGAAACGAACACCTTTGGGCGCGGCATGGAAACACCAGACGATGGGGAGGGCGAGGGGTTCAGAGTGAGTGTAGTACGGGGTTGCCGCGAGTGAAGCGGGGACAATCAGAGCCGCGACCGTCAAGGAGCGCTATCAGAGCCGCGACCGTCAGGGAGCGCTTGACGAAGAACGCTCCCTGATGGTCGCGGCTCCGACCGACGGCGTTTGGGAAAGTGGCGCTTGACGAAGAACGCTCCCTGATGGTCGCGGCTCCGACCGACGGCGTTTGGGAAAGTGGCGCAGACACGAGAAAGCACAGTGGGTATGGACCGCCCGATTGAACAGTTACGCGAGTGACCCCGCGAGTCTGGACGCTTGCGGTTCCCTCGGTTACCGCGTTGCATGGAGGAGCGTAACACCATGTCGTTGTCCCGCTGGAAGTTAATGGCTGGCATACTGGGCGTGTCGATCGGCGGGCTGGCCGCGGCCGCCAGTCAGTGCCCGAAGTTGTCGAACACCAAGGGCCGACAGCCGGAGAACCCGGTTGCGAAGGCCGAATCGCCGAAGATGGCTCCCGCCGGAGCGCCTTCCGCTCCGCCCGCGCCTCCCGCACCTGAGCTGCCTCCCGTTCCGGGTCCGCAGTTGCTTCCAGGAGCTTCGACTCCTCCTGCTCCACCTGCTCCGCCTGCTCCGACGAGCGTTGTTCCCCCGCTGCCGACTCCCGCGCCCGCGCCAGTTCCGACAGGCACGGCTCCGTTATTGCCCGATGTTCCGCCACCAACGCCTGAACCAATGCCCGCGAAGCCAACGGACCCACCTCCACCGGTGATCGGAGTCGGCGGAGCGCTGCCGATGCTCCCCGCGGCGCCGGAAACCAAACCAGCGACTCCGCCCACCGCGCCTGGCACACTTCCCCCGCCTCCGGCTGATCTGCCGGGCACCAAGCCCGCTGGCTCGCCAGCGACCACCCCAACTCCGATTGGCTCGGGTGTACCCGTGAACGACATCCCGGGCATTCAGCCGATATCCCGGCCGCCGGTCACGAACAACGAAAAGCCACCGCTGCTCACGCCCAGTCCCGCTCCAGTCGATCTGGTTCCAACTTCGCCCACTCCCACTCCACCCAGCGGAGTGACTCCTCCGCTTCCTGTCGGTTCTGTTCCGGGAACCGCAGGCGCAACGCCTCCTGCTCCTCCGCCAAGTAGCGTCCCGCTTCCGCCTCCATCGACCGGTGTAACACCTCCTCCGCCTCCACCGCCGGGTCATCTTCCGCCTCCGCCCCCGCCTCCGATTGGCGGAATCGAAGCGCCTCCGGTGCTTGACGTGCCTCCGAGCAGACCGACCCCTTTGCCACCGACCACGCTCGTTCCGGCTGCCGCCACAACCGCCAAGTTCCGCATCCTGCTTCGCGTGGGTGAAGGCGAGCCGACGTTCGAGGTGATGTCCGGCGATAATCTGGTGCTGAAGGTCGCCTGCGAGAAGGTGGACGTCAAGTCGCCTGAGAAGGGTCAGGGACTCTCGGAAGTAACCGCACGCGGAAAGGTTCGCTTTGCCGGTTTCGGAGCGGAGGGCACCTGCGAGTCGCTCTCGTTCATGGCGGGCACCGGCGAAGTGCAGATGATTGGCAACGTCAAGGTGCGGGTGAAAGACAAGCTCGGCCGCGTGGAGTCGGAACTCTCCGGCGCCACAGTGAAGTACAAACTCGACGCCAGCGCACTGAGCGGAAGCATCAAGCCGTGAGTGCTCGCGAAGCGAGCACGTGTAAGTGCGAGTGAAAGCAAAAGCAGAAGACCAGAAGTGCTCTTGCCTCTTGGTCTTCTGTCTTATCTCACACTCACACTCGCACTCACACGTGCGAAGCACCGAGTTGCAACCTGTCACTTGCGTGCTACATTCCCTTAATGGCCCGCGTGGGGATTCGGGTCAGGCGGGAGTGGGACAATGCCATTGGGTGAAATGCTCGAGACCGGAAGGGTTTGGGCGCTGGAGAACCTGCCGATTGCCGTCGGCGGTTTTGTGGCATTTTTGGTGCTCACGTTTCTGACTCTCAACGCGACCCTCGGCCGCCGACGCACTCGTGAGCCTCTCGATCCGGCGAAACTGGCCGCCAACGCCAAGGCGGCTCCCCCACTCACCGAGAAGGCTCTGAACTGGGATCCGCCGGAACACACCTACGCCGACCGCCGCGGGGCAGTCCGACGCGACGGCCAACCGGTTCGCGTGGTCCTCGCCTCGGTCACCTTCCGTAACGGCGTTTGCGATGCTTATGTGATCGACCGCTCCACCGGAGGCTTGCGAATCGCCGTTCAGACCGCCATCGAGCCGGGTAGTACGCTCCAGGTCCGGGCCCTCGATGCCCCCGAAGGTGTCGAGTTCGTCACCATCATCGTCCGCAGTTGCCGCAAGAACACCGATTACTTTGAACTCGGCTGCGAATTTGAAAAAACTCCGCCGTGGAACATCCTGCTGCTGTTCGGATGACCCTCGTGCCCGCCGACAGTACCTAATTCCGTACCCAGTTAATTAGGTAGTACCCAGTTTCCACTTAGCGGTCTTCTTCCACTGGGCGTTTCGCCCCTTGGAGATACACGCCACCTGTTTTTCGGCCTGCTTCTGCTTAAGCACGCGACGGATGAGATCCAGGCCAACGCCGGGGCAGTCGCGTTGTAACTCCGCAACCTGGAAGTTGCCGGTCCGCCGGTCGATGGCTCGCAACACGAGTTCCGTTTTCGATCCCTTCGGCGCTTCCGTTTCCCCGACGCGCTTCTCGAATTCCTTGCAAGCATCGATCAGCGTGTAGAGCAGATAGTTGGTGTAGGGCCACGCGTCGTGCTTGCCCTGATGCCAACCGTCCGAACTGAGCTTGAGCGTTTCGTAGTAGCGTTCCTTGTTCTGTTCGATGAGCCGTTCCAGACTGATGTACCGACCAACTTCAAAACCCAAATGATAGCACTGAAGCAGGAACAGGAGGCGCGACACGCGACCGTTGCCATCGCGGAACGGATGGATGCAGAGGAAGTCAAGATTGAATGCGCCAAGCGCGACAAGTGGGGGAACGGTGCGCGTGTGGAGAACGGTGCCCCACCGCTCAACCAGTTCCTTCATGAACGCGGGAGTGTCGGCAACGCGCACCGCGCGGAAGCGGACTTCTCGCCCGCGACCGGGGACCACCTCGATGATGTCGTTCTCCTGTCGCTTGTACTCGCCCGCATCCCCCACGCCGCCACGCGACAGACTGTGCAACTGGCGAATCGTCTCTTCGGTGATTGGCAGATCGGCCCCGCGGGTGTGGATCAGTTCGAGCGCCTGCCGGTATCCACGAACTTCTTCCTCATCGCGATCGCGGAGTAACGACTTGCCGAAAACGACCGTGCCGACTCGAGCCGCTTCAACTTCAACACCCTCGATCCGGTTCGACGACACCGCGCTTTCGATCAGCGCGTGTTCACGAAGCGCCTTGAGCTTCTGAGGAGCCTGCTTGGTGAACAGTTCCTGCTTCCCCTTCGCCTCACCCAGATCGGTGAGATACCACGTTGTCGCGGTGGGGATGTTGGCGGGCGGTTGGTCGAACCGGCGAAGCGTCATCACGACGGGTTCCCTCTCCAGGCGAACCCGCCCTCGGAAGCGAGTTCGCCTAATCGTTGTCCTTCTCTAACTGTACCGCACGCGAGCCGATGCGAGCCAGGAAGCGAGCTTTCTGAGCCGCGGTGAGTTCTTTCGTGTAGCGGGCGCGAACGGCTTCCACCCAACGAATCTTCCGCTTGCCGTAATCGGTCAACACACGCACCAACACCGGCCCGTCGAAACACACCGCCCCGCGAAGCTTCGGTTCCAGTTCCGCGTGGGTCGCGATCTCCGTGTAAGCCACCCCGAACGCCTGAGCAAGAGCCTTGTAATCCGTTCGCGCGAGAATCGTGGCCGTCGTGCGCAGATACGCGGGCTTTTGAAGCATCTGCATGTAGTGGTAAGCCTGGTCGTCGAGGATGATGAACTTCACCGGCAAGTGTTCGCGTGCGGAAGTGCTGATTTCCACAGCGCTCATGAGAGCGCAGCCATCGCCGGTGAGCGTTGCTACTGTCTTGCCGTAATGCACGCGCTGAGCGCCTATCGCCGCCGGGATGCTCCAACCCATCGCCTGATTGTCCACCGGGTTGAAGTACGTTCGGGGATGAAATACGCGGAAGTGTTCGGCCGCGAGGTGTTCGGTTACGCTCACATCGGTGAACAGCAAAGCGTCTTCGGGAAGCACGCGCCGAAGGGCAGCGACCACCGCGAGCGGATCGACTCCGCACTTGGGTTGAGGGATGTGAAGCAAGTGCTTGGCGCTGTCAGCTTTCAGTTCGCGAATGTGATTCACAAGCTTGTTGTCGGCCGGTCTGCGAAGCTTGTCTCCATACGCGAGCAACCGACCGAGGAAGATCCCAGCATCCGCGTGAACGCACACATCCGTCTTCAGCACGCGGCCGAGGTTGCACGGGTTCGCGTCAACGTGAATCACATGCTTCGGTTGCGGATTGCCGTAATAGCCCGTAGAGACTTCGCTGAACTTCACTCCGAGGGCAAGCAGCGTGTCAACTCCGGACGAAAAGAGCCGCGACCGCGAGGGAGCGGGAAACCTCACATCGCGTGCGAAGACTTTCTCGGCCACTTCGCTTGCGTGAGGGCCAAAGCCCCAGCCGACCGCCAGCGGATGAGCTTCATTGATTACGCCCTTGCCTGAAACGCTTGTTGCCACGGGTGCTTGAAGCAATTCCGCCACAGAAGAGAGTTCGAGTCCGTATTCCATGCAGCCAACGCCAGCGTAAATGCCAATGCGTTGCTTGTGATCGGCCAGGAAGGGCAATGCTCGCTCAAAGGCCGCGTCGTCGAAGGGAGGAGCGGGAATCGCGGGCGGAGGAGTGCGGTAGTCGTGAGCCTCGATGAACAGGTTATACGGCACCACGACCGCGACCGGTCCTGGTTCGCCTTCCATCGCGACGACAAACGCCTGCCGCACGGCGGCCGCGATCTGAGCCACCGTTTGCACGGGGTAAACGCACTTGCAGACCGGCTTGAGTAACTCGACCTGGTTTAATGAGTGAACCTGGAACGGCTTCGCCTTCTCCCCGTTACCCACATCGCCCACAATCGCGACCACAGGCGAGGAATCGAGCAGAGCTTCGCCCAAGCCAGTCAGAGAGTTCGTTACTCCGGGACCGGGAACCACGCACAGAACACCCGGCTTGCCCACGCTTCGCGCATAACCGTCCGCCATGCACGCAGCGCTAAACTCGTGTGTCACGAGCAGATAGGGAACGCCTTTCTCCTTGAGCGTGTCCCACAACTCGTTTTCTTGCGCGCCGGGAATGCCGTAAACGCAACCCACTCCTTCGACCAGAAGTGCTTCCGCGAGAGCTTCGGCTCCCGTCATGCGACCAAATACCCAGCCGGGATGTTTTTCCTCGCGCAGATTCGCGACCGGTCCCGCGCCCGCGGCCGAAGCCGCAAGCGCTCCACCAACCGCGGCCGCTCCCTGAAACAATCCCCGTCGGGAAAATGCGAAATCCATCCGCAACACCTCCGCGCGCAGAAGGACGCGCGGAAGATGTATCGGCTATCGGGAGTGTGCGGAGTGAGCGTCGAGGCGTTAGCCCGACGGTTTCTGTGAGCTAGAGCGGACTTCAAGTTTCTGTAGCGACCCAACGAGCCGCGACCGCGAGGGAGCGGGAAAGCTCACCCGCTCCCTCGCGGTCGCGGCTCGTTAAAACCCGCTACGAAAACCTGAAGTCCGCTCTAGCTGTCAGGCCGATGGTGTTTCAACGCGCACCGTCGGGCTTACGCCTCGACGCGCACCAAACCCGTTTGCTTCGCGGAGGGCGCGCTGATACTATTCAGTCGCCTCTGCGGTGTTCGCGATGGGTCGTTTGCTTTTGGCGAACCGACACTAACCTGCTTTGGGGGCCTTTATTTCAATACTACCGGCGCTCGCAAGCCCATCCTCGGCGCGAGCCGAGACTGTAGTGGGATCCGAAACCCGGTGGTGAGGCACCCCTCTACACGGCGGGTTCCCGAAGGATGACTCACACGGCACAGGTGGAGGCATTTTCTTTTTTTCGTGCGCGCCATTTTTTTCTTCTTGGCTCCTTCACGCATCCGTTGCGATTCACCGAACTCGCGCCCCTTCAACGAATTACCATCCCTTCACGAGGCGCACATTTTCTGCTCAACAGACCCTCGTGTGGGTCTTGACAGCCCACTTCGCGCGCGAGGAGAGTTCCCGAACTCGTTTTTGAAGCGGCAGTTCGGACAACTGACCACTGGCAACGCGGTGTCACTCGGTTCCCCGTTGACACAGCCCGCGAAGAGAGTATTTTCCCCCCACTGGTTGCAACTGATCCGTTACGAGGAACCGAGATGACCCTGAGGAACCCACTTCCCAGGTATTTCATCCCACACCGGAGAACCAGCCCCGGACTCTCGGTCACCTGACCGGAAGCGGCGGAATTTGCTCGGTCACCTAACGGCCCGCTTTTCGGTACCTGACCCGCTCCCTCGCAACAGCGGGTACTCGCCCTCCCGAACACAAGACGCACCCAACACCAGCGATGAACCGCTGGCAGGGGATTGCGTCGTCACGAAGCACGGTGTCGGGCCATCCGAGGCCCGTCTCGCACCCGCCGCAAGGACGCGCCGGGTCTGGTGTCACGGATGACGCCCGAGGCGAAAACCGCTTCCTTCGCCTTGCTGCGAGACTCGCCCGGACTGTGCTCGAACGTGTGGCCGGAGCACGGACGCTCTGGCCAGTCGCGGCCAGCTCGCCCACGGACGGCGCGAGCTGGCCGTTTTGCGTTTGGAGGAACCCACACGATGTTGGCGAATCCCGCCCGCAAGGGCGGTGGGTGCGCTATGTGAACCCACCGCCCTTGCGGGCGGGTTCGTCTGAACCTCTCTTCCCCCCGCGGAATCTCTTTAGAGTGGCGACGCATTTCGGTACAACACCATAAGCTCTCTTCGCGCATCAGTGGACTCATCATGCCCAGCGACTTCAATCACCCGTTCCTCAACTTGGCCCGCGAACGTGTCGTCATTCTCGACGGCGCGATGGGCACCAGTCTGCATAGTTACAAGCCCACTGACAAAGACTGGGGCCACGCGCCCAACGGCAAGTCGCTGATGAATCTCTCGGATGCGATTGTTTACACGCGGCCCGAGTGGATCGCCGAGATTCATCGCGGATTCTTGGCGGCTGGGTGCGATGGAATCGAGACGAACACCTTCAACGCCTCGCAGATCGTCCTCGACGACTTCGGAATGGGAGACAAGCTCGTCGAGATCAACCGGCTGAACATTCAGATCGCGAAGCGCGTTGTCGCGGAGTTCGGCACTCCAGACAAGCCGCGATTCGTCATCGGCGCGATTGGTCCGGGAACCAAGATGCCATCGTTGACCGATCCGGCGATCTACGCCGACTTCGACACGCTCGCGAACGCTTACCGTCCGCAGATTCGCGTAATGATCGAGGAACGCGTCGATGCCATTCTCATCGAGACGTGTTTCGATCCGCTTCAGGCAAAGTGCGTCGCGATCACTGCCATTGAGGAAATGAAACGCGCCGGCGTGCGCCTCCCCCTCATGGTGCAACTGACCATCATTGACGCGCGGCAGAAGATGCTTCCCGGTACGGACATCCCTGCGGCTCTCGTTGCGCTTGAACCGCTCGACGAGATCGACGTGATTGGAATGAACTGCGGGGTCGGCCCGGATCTGATGAATGAGGGCATCCGACACCTGAGCCGGCATAGCAAAAAGCTCATGAGCGTGCTTCCGAACGCCGGTTTGCCGGAGACACGCGGAGACGAGACGTATTTCCCGCTGGAACCGGAGCCGCTCGCCGACTGGATGGAGCGATTTGTTACTGAGTACGGCGTGAACATCATCGGCGGATGTTGCGGCACCACGAAGGACCATCTCAAGACCGCCGTGGATCGCGTGGGCGGAAAGACGCCCGCGAAGCGTTCGCCGGTGTACCTGCCCGCTGTATCGAGCCTGCTGAGTTCGCAAGAACTTCTCACGAATCCCCGACCGTTGCTCGTCGGCGAACGAACGAACACCAACGGCTCCAAGAAGTTCAAGCAACTTCTGGAGAAAGAAGACTGGCACGGACTGACCGAGATGGCTCGCGAGCAGGAACGCGAGGGCGTTCACGTTCTGGATGTGTGCGTCGATTACGTTGGTCGCGACGGTGTTCGAGACATGAAGGAGGTTATCAAGCGCTACAACGCCGTTCTGACCAAGCCCATCATGCTCGACAGCACGGAAGTGCCGGTCATCGAAGCCGGGCTGAAACTGTGCAGCGGCAAGGCGATCATTAACTCCATCAACCTGGAAGACGGGCGGAAGACGCTCGACCCGAAAACGCGCCTCGCGAAGAAGTACGGAGCGGCTCTCGTTGCTCTCACCATCGACGAGAAGGGCCAAGCCGATACCGCGCAGTGGAAGTTTGAAGTCGCGAAACGCATCTACGACATCGTTGTGAACGAGTACGGCATCCCGCCAAGCGATCTGCTCTTCGATCCGCTCGTGTTTCCCGTCTCGACCGGCATGGAACAAACCCGCAAGAGCGCCATCGAAACATTTGAAGCGATCAAGCTCATCAAGAAGAATCTCCCCGGAGCTTTAACTCACCTGGGGCTGAGTAACTGCTCGTTCGGGCTGTCTCCGTATACGCGGCAAGTGCTTAACAGCATGTATTTGCACTGCGCGATCGAGTACGGTCTCGACTCCGCCATTCTGCACGCGGCCAAGATCATGCCGCTGGCTTCAATCGACGAACGAGGAAAGGAACTGTGCCGTCGGCTGCTCTTCGATGACCGCGCGCAGGGCGACCCGCTGCAAGATTTGATTGCTCACTACGCGGACAAGAAGAGCGAGAACAAGAAGGGGCAATCGTTAGGCGACACGGTTGAAGAACGCTTGCGTCAGGCAATCATCCAGGGTCGGCGTGAAAGTCTCATCGCGGACCTGGATACCGCTCGCGAACGCTATTCGCCACTCGACATCATCAACAGGATTCTCCTCGACGGCATGAAGGTCGTCGGCGATCTGTTCGGCAGCGGACAGATGCAGTTACCGTTCGTGCTTCAGAGCGCGGAGGTGATGAAGGCGGCCGTTGCGTACCTGGAACAGTTCATGGAGAAGGTGGCCGGCGCGGAGAAGGGCAAGATTGTGCTCGCGACCGTGAAGGGCGATGTTCACGACATCGGCAAGAACCTCGTGGACATCATCCTGACCAACAATGGCTACAAGGTCTTCAATCTGGGTATCAAGCAGCCGATCGACACGATGATCGCGGCGTTCAAGGATCACGACGCGGACGCCATCGGCATGAGCGGGCTGTTAGTGAAGTCCACCGTCATCATGAAAGAGGATTTGGTAACCCTCAACGAACGCGGGCTGGCTCCTCCAGTCATTCTGGGTGGTGCAGCGCTTAACCGAAGGTATGTCGAGCAAGATTTGCGCGCCATCTACAAGGGCCAGCTCTTCTACGGAGAGGATGCGTTCGAGGGCTTGCGCGTGATGGACGAACTCGCCGCCCGCAAGAAACTGGAGCGAGTCGGGAGTGTGGCTCTCAAGAACGTTGCGAAGTCGACGGCCGGGCGAACCCCGACCGCAAGGTCGGGGGTGGAAGTCACAGAAAGCGCATCACCTTCAACTAACGGGCAGGGGCAAGGGCGCGGGGAGAGGACCGCGCGTCGAAACGCATCTCTTCCCGATCGCTCTCCATCGTTGCCGAAGTCGCCCGACATTCCGTTGCCGCCGTTTCTCGGCTCTCGCGTGCGCACCGACTTCAACATGGAGGAAGTGTTCAAGTATCTCAACGAGATCACGCTCTTCAGTACACAATGGCAGTTCAAAAAGGGAGGCGTGAAGCCCGCCGAACACGCTCGGCAAATCGAAGAAGTTGCCAAACCCGCGCTGGCGCGTCTGAAGCAACTGTGTCTGGCCGAGAAGGTGTTGCAACCGGCCGTAACGTATGGCTTTTTCCCGGCGGCCAGCGCTGGGACGAAACTCACGATCTTCGAGGACGACCACCGAACCCCGCGCGCGGGGTTCGATTTCCCGCGACAGGATTTCGGCGACTTCTTGTGTCTGTCGGACTACGTCGAGCCGATGCGAGACGGGAAGGCCGTGGATTATGTCGCCTTCATGGCGGTGACAATGGGCCGCGAGGTCACGAAGGTGGCTCACGACTGGTACACACAAAACCGCTATCAGGATTATCTCTACTTACACGGCCTGGGCGTCGAATCGGCCGAGGCACTGGCGGAATACTTCCACCAGCAACTGCGCCGTGAGTGGGGAATCGCCGATCAGGATTCGCCACACATTCAGAAGCTCTTCAAGGGCCACTATCGCGGATGCAGATACTCGTTCGGTTACCCCGCGTGCCCGAATCTGGAAGACCAGGCTCCGTTATTTGCTCTCATCGACCCGACCCGCGTCGGAATCACCCTCAGCGAGCAATTCCAGCTTGAACCGGAGCAAAGCACGACCGCGATTGTTGTTCACCACCCGAGCGCGAAATACTTCAACGTGAACCGCTCCACGGATTGCGCCATCGAACCGCCGGCGTAAGCTGGCTTGTTCCCGTCGAACCGCCGGCGTAAGCCGGCTGGGTTCCACCGATAACCCAGCCGGCTTACGCCGGCGGTTCGACATGCCGCGGGCCATTTTGTGTCCTACTCTCTTTGTGGCCCTTTGTGTGAACTTTGTGCCTTTGTGGTAAATCTGCCTTTTGCTTTGTCTTTGTGGTGAATCTGCCTTTTGTGCCCCGTGGTGAACTCGCGGCATGTCCTACGAAACGATGATTCGCATTGTCGGGTTGCGCGTGCTTTACGGCTCGTTCGCGGCCGTGGACGGGCTTGACCTCGACATCCATCGCGGAGAACTCTTCGGCCTGCTCGGTCCCAACGGAGCGGGCAAGTCCACCACCATTCGCGTACTCATCGGTCAACGACGACCCAGTGGCGGGACTGTTTCCGTCGCGGGTCTGGACGTTGTCCGCGACTGGGCGAAGATCAAGCCACAATTCGGCTACGTGCCCGACCGCGAGAACCACTTCGAGGAATTCACCGGCCGGCGCAACCTGGAATTCTTCGGCGAACTCTACGGCGTACCGAAGTTGCGTGCCCAGGAAGTGCTGGAGATGGTCGAACTCGATGAAGCGGCTGACTTGCCAGTTCGCGGATACTCGCTGGGCATGAGAAAGAAATTGCTTCTGGCCCGCGCGCTTCTGCACGAACCGCAAATTCTTTACCTCGACGAACCAACGGCCAACCTCGACATCCACTCCGCCGAGGTGGTGCATCGCATTCTGCGTGAGCGCGTTAAAGGCGGAGCAACGATCATCCTCACGACACACGACATGGACGAAGTGGAGAAGATTTGCGACCGAGTCGGGATCATGTGCCGCGGAAAGCTCGTCGCTCTCGATTCGCCCCTGACTCTCAAGCAGCAACACACCGAGCGCAAGGTGGACGCAATCCGAGACGACGGCGAACGGCTCGTCTTCGACATGGACAACCCCGTCAGCCGCAACGAACTGGCGGCACTGGTGTCCGCGGGACGAGTCGCGAGCGTCCGCACACGCGAGTTCGACTTCCACGCCACGTTTTTGAAGCTCACGGGGCTGGC
>JAKEEV010001203.1 GCA_022616395.1 Planctomycetia bacterium
AGGGGGGACGGACGGCTTGCGGTTGGACCAGCGGGCAGCGGCACTCGCGGACATCGGCGGCTATGCCGCCATCGTTCCCGGAAAGCCCGAAGAAAGCGAACTCTGGAAGCGGATCACCTCCACCGATCCCGACATGCAAATGCCGCCGCGCGGCAGTGGGAAAAAACTGACTCCGAACGACATCCAGAAGCTCACCGACTGGATTCGCCAAGGCGCTCCCTACGCGAAGCATTGGTCCTACGAACCGCCCGTGCGGCCGCCGGTTCCGACCGTGAAGAACACGAGTTGGCCGCGGAACGACGTCGACCGTTTCCTGCTCGCGCGGCTGGAAGCCGAGGGGTTGCAACCCCTCGGCTTCGCGGACCGGTACACGTTCATTCGCCGACTGTCGCTCGATCTCATCGGGTTGCCGCCGAAGTGGGACGACGCGCAGCAGTTCGCCCTCGACAACAGTCCCGATGGCTACGCGAAGTTGGTCGACCGCCTCCTCCAGCAGCCTGCCTACGGCGAGCACTGGGCTCGGTTGTGGCTGGACCTGGCCCGCTACGCCGACTCCGCCGGTTACGCCGACGACCCGCCGCGGACCATCTGGGCGTATCGCGATTACGTGATTCGGGCGTTCAACCAGAACATGCCGTTCGACCAGTTCACGATTGAGCAGCTCGCCGGCGACCTCTTGCCGAACCCGACAGAAGACCAGCTCATCGCGACGGCGTTCCATCGCAACACGCTGACGAACAACGAGGGTGGCACCAACGACGAGGAATTCCGCAATGTCGCCGTGGTGGACCGGGTGAACACCACGCTCAACGTGTGGATGGGAACCACGATTAATTGCTGCCAGTGCCACAACCACAAGTACGACCCAATCTCGCAGGAGGAGTTCTTCAAGCTGTTCGCGTTCTTCAACCAGAGCGAAGACGCTGACCGCCGGGACGAAAGCCCGCTGCATGAGATTTGGAAACCGGAAGACTTCGCCCGGCGAAACGCACTGCAAGTGGAACTCGACGGACTGGGACCGGATGCGGAACCTGCGTCGGCGTGGCGGGCGGTCGAAGTGGCGCGGCTGCGGCGCGCGCTGGCTAGAGTCAAGCCGATCACGACCGTCCCGGTAATGCGCGACCTCACTGCCGACAAGCAGCGCAAAACGCACATCCAGCGCCGCGGGAACTTCCTGGACGTCGGTGGCGAAGTGACGGCTGGGGTGCCTGCGGTGTTTCATCCACTTCAGAGTGTTGAGAGTTTAGAGTTGAGAGTCGAGAGTCAGAAGGCAACAGACCGAACCGCAACTCCCTCCGACTCTCAACTCTCAACTCTCAACTCTCAACCTCCCAATCGCCTCGCGCTGGCCAAATGGCTGGTCGACCGCCGCAACCCACTCACCGCCCGCGTGGTGGTGAACCGGTTGTGGGAGCAAATCTTCGGC
>JAKEEV010001204.1 GCA_022616395.1 Planctomycetia bacterium
GGCGGATACACGATCTCGACGTGACTGTCATCGAGAATGCGGAAGGTTCCTTCCTTCCCGTGCTGGTCCATCCCAAGAGTGTCGAAGTGCCTCAGTTTCTCGCCCGCGTTGAAAACGTAGCCGTTGGCATCTTTGTCGCGCCAGTCGGCAAGGAGAAGCGTTCTGGCTTTTGCTCCGCGAACCCACTTCGGGTTTTTCCGCAGTTCCTCTTCCTTCTTCCGCTGCTCGTTTTCTTCCGCGAGGTCGCTGTTGCCCGCGAACGTCTGGATGCCATTGTGAGGAGTCGGCTTTCCTCCGGTGTCCTCCAGCGCGGTGCTGAACGCGGCGAGCAACTTCCCATCCTTGTCCTTGACGAACGCCACCCACACGCGAAAACCTTTCCCGTCCCATCGACGCCAGTCTGAAGCACCCGCGAAGCGCGCCCAGCCCGTCTCGAACCCGGCCTGGATTTCTCCCAGCGCGCGGAAGCCGTTTCGCATGTCCTCTTCCGAAGAGGACACGCTTCCTCCGAGAATGCTCTCCACTTCCGCGAGGTCCATGCCCTGCTTTACGCGGCGGAAGTTGTCGAGCGTGACCTTCGACTGATCGCGCTTCACTTCGCCCGCCTGACCTTCGCCATCCTTTCCACTTCGCACGATAAGAATCACCACAACCGCCAGGATCGCGACGCCAAATACGCTGCCGATGATAATTAGCGGCAGCTTCAGCGAGGGCTTCTTCTTACGGGCATAGCGCTTGGCACGCGGAGAAAGTTCCTCTCCCTCTTCGTCTTCATCTTCATCGACGCGGAAGGATTTTCCGCACTCCTGACAACGCAGGCGCGAAGCAGCTTCGCGAACCTTCACGCGCTCACCGCACGCCGGGCACTGCACGCTCGCCATAAGAGTGATTCCCAAAGGAGAGGAACTTTGCTGCCATTGTTGCCGCAATTCCGCGAGCGGACAAGCACCCGCGTGCTCGTACAACGAACTCAGCCCTTCGGGAACCTTCCAATGCTCGAATATCCGCCTGCCGTGAAGGAACTGCTCGCTCTCGCTCCTCCCATCTCGCTTGGGCCGGGTTCGCCGAACGAATCTTTGCGCGCGAAACTCTCTGAAGTGGCAAAGACGCTTCCGCCCGCGTGTGCTGCGGGGCTGTGGCTCGTTTTCGACTTCCTGGATGAATCGCACGAGATCAGTCAGGACTTGAACACCTCTGACGGCAGCTTCTGGCACGCGATCATGCACCGACGCGAACCCGACGCGTGGAACAGCAAGTATTGGTGGCGCAGTGTGGGAAAGCATCCCGTGTTGGACCAACTCCGCGACCGCGCGCCCGCAGTGGGTTACACCTTCACCACACCCGAAGCCTTCGTGGACTTCTGCGAGCGTGTTCGCGGAAGTGAAAGCGCGCAAGAGGAAGTTGCGAAGCGCGTCCAGCAACTCGAATGGCAACTGCTCTTCGCGTGGTGCTTCAAACGGTCCGGGGCCTAAGGTCCGAAGGATCGTTCGTGGGTTTCGACCGACTTTTGGCCCTGTCGGCCCCCTGCCACCCCCTGTTTTTGTTGCGCTCACTTTTACAGGGAATTCTGGACTTTGGTGCATTTTGGGTAGATGCCAGGTGGCCTTTATGCACTCCAAACCCCACAAATCATGGGAAGAATAAAGGCCAGGGGTGCCACAGCACTCCAAATGCCTCAAATTCCAGTCTTTGGAAGCACTTCCAGGGTGCATTGTCGCAACAAAACACGCACGATTGGCTAGTTTTGCCTTCGGATTGCTCGCGAGTTGGTCTCTTTGGAGACCGTTTGGAGCACTCCGCGCTTCACCCAGCGCGCAGTCTGGGCGTTTGAGGCGCAAGCCCCTCGCGTGCGTGTCGGAATCTCTGAAAGGAATCATGAGCGATTAGTGTTCTTTTGTCAACTAAATGAACGCAATTTAACTATTTTCCGAACTCCCTGATACACTTTCAGCGCGAATACAATCGGTTGGTTGGCAGGGGCGGAGAGGTCGGGGTTTCGGTCTCAAGGGTGGTCACTCTTTCCCCAATCGTCCTGTGAGCACCCCGGGACACAACCCACAATTATCCGTTGAGTTGCAGCAGCAAGCAGCACCCATTTCCTGTCGCTCCGCGTGCTTCCGAGGAACTTCAGGAGCGATAAGGCTGACTCACACTCAAGCCATTCCGTTTCGGTCATCGCTCGCCTCACTTCACCCGCTCGGTGGCGATGTTTGGCTTTGGGGGAGGGAGCTTCATTCCGTCACCGAGATAAAAGCCCGTGTGGGCGGGTTGGTTGTACGAGACGTTCTGCCACGCGATGCCCAGACGGTAAATCGGATCGTGCATCAGTGTGTAAAGCCGATGTTCGGTCGGAATCGTTGTGGTGAAGATGCGGAGTTCTTTCCCGTCGCGAGTGCGGGCGATGATCTCCTCACGCCAGTCGCCGAGAATGTCCGCGCACAAACACGGATTCGCCTTCGTCCCGTTGTTCGACACGCAGCCGTGATCCGTCCCGGCGAACAGACGCGCCTCGCGATTAGTTTTGTGATCCCACTTACTGACCGTCACGCCATCAAGAAGTTCGCGCAGCAAATCTCCGTCCCACCAACAACACATGTTGCAAACGCGCGGCGCGGTATCGGAAATCTTCTCGCCCTTTGCGTTGAATAATCCACCCACGCCCGCTCCGCGTCCCCACATCTCCATTCCCTTGTGTCTCGGATCGATGTCCAGAGCGCAGGCTCGGCCCACTCCGTCTTTCCCAGTGGAAGCAACACCCCAAATCTGATTGCCCGACTTCGCGTCACGCAATTGAATGCCCGCCTTGTTCGCGGAGTCGCCATTCGCTTTGAACACTTCCAAACCCGGACGATCCGGGTCGAGGTCTCCGAAGTGCATCGCGTCTCCGTGGCCAAGTCCGGTCGAGTGGAGTCCTTTTCCATCGCTACTAATCGCGCACGAACCGTAAATGATCTCGTCTTTCCCGTCGGTATCCACATCGCCGACGCTGATGCCGTGGTTCCCCTGTCCGCGATAAGCTCGGTTGCCCGGCGTGCCATCGTCGCTGTCGAACACCCAGCGCTTGGTGAGCTTCCCATCACGCCAGTTCCACGCGGCAAGCACAGCGCGCGTGTAATACCCGCGACAGAACACCGCGCTTGGCCGCGTGCCATCGAGATACGCCACACACGCCAGGAAGCGATCCACGCGGTTGCCGTAGTTGTCTCCCCAGTCCGCGACTCGCCCGCGTGCGGGAATGTAATCCACTGTCGCGAGCGCTTTCCCTGTGGAGCCTTCAAACACCGTGAGGAACTCCGGGCCAGTCAGAATGTAGCCGTCGGCGTTGCGGTGATCGGCTTTCTCGTCACCAATTACTTTCCCCGCGCCGTCCGTGGTCCCGTCAGCCGTCTTGCACATCACCTCGGCCTTCCCGTCTCCGTCGAAGTCGTAGACCAGGAACTGCGTGTAGTGAGCGCCTTCGCGGATGTTCTTGCCAAGATTGATTCGCCACAAGAAAGTACCGTCGAGTTTGTACGCTTCGAGCTTCGTTTCGCCGGTCGCGCCTTTCTGCGAGTTGTCACGCGGGCGCTGCTGTTGCTTCACGACAATTTCGTACTCGCCGTCGCCATCGAGATCGCCCGCGCTCGCGTCGTTGGGCGTGTCTCCGGGAAGAGTCTTGAGTGGAATTGCGATGTACGGCTGAGCCGGAGCGTTGGCGGGAAGTGTGAATGCAGTGCTCGGTTCGCCTTCTTTGTTGCCGATCACGGCACGAACGAAATACCTCACCGGTTCCACGAACTTCACTCCGCTATCCACGAAGCGCGTGACCTTCGCCAGAGGTTCTTTCGTGAGCTTCACCGGCTCCGCTTCTCCTATCTTGCGATACACGTTGAACGCAATCGCTTCCGGATCGGTGCCAAGCATCCGCCACGAAACGAATACTTTCCCTTCCCCCTGATGAATGGCAACAACCCCGCGCCCGAGTTGTTCCATGTGTCTTGGAGGAACAGGCGGAGGAGTTGGAGGCTCGCGTTTCGGTTCGTCCGGGAACGCGGAGCCATCAACAGCCACAACCAGAAGTGAAAAACTGATGAACAGAATCGCGGGTAGCCGGAACATTGGTCTGTGGCTCCGTGGAAGTGGATTCGCTCTCCTTATATCGCGTTGAAGTTCAACACGCTGCGAAAAACTCACTCAGAATCGCCGCGCGCGAACGTAACAAGTGGCTCCGCGCGCCCATATCGCTCTGACAACTCTCGCCGAGGCCGGATATGATCGTCGGTGCGTAATGATTTGGCACAACTGACTGTCCTGTTGTTTTTTGGAGGGTGAGCAATGTCAACGAAGTGGCTGCTGGTGGCGCTTGTGGCA